>NZ_JARAYQ010000014.1:0-71279 GCF_033794505.1 Streptomyces sp. MB09-01
GCACGGTGGGGGTGCGTACGGGGCAGGGCGCCCCGCCCCGTACGCACCCCCACCGTGCTGCAGATGGAGGCGGTGGAGTGCGGCGCCGCCGCCCTGGCCATGGTGCTCGGCCACCACGGCCGCTTCGTCCCCCTCGAAGAACTGCGCATCGCCTGCGGCGTCTCCCGCGACGGCTCCCGCGCCAGCAACCTCCTCAAGGCCGCCCGCGGGTACGGGCTGAAGGCCAAGGGCATGCAGATGGACCTGGCCGCGCTCGCCGAAGTGAGCGCACCGGCCGTCCTCTTCTGGGAGTTCAACCACTACGTCGTCTACGACGGCACGGCCCGCCGGCTCGGCCGCAGGGGCGTGTACGTCAACGACCCCGGCAAAGGCCGCCGGTTCGTCCCCATGGACGAGTTCGACACCAGCTTCACCGGTGTCGTCCTCACCTTCGAGCCCGGCGACGGCTTCCGTCGCGGCGGCCGCAAGCCCGGCGTCCTGGGCGCCATGCCGGCCCGCCTGCGCGGCACTTCGGGCACCATGGCCGCCGCCGTGCTCTCCAGCCTGCTCCTGGTCGTCGTCGGCGCGTCCGTGCCGGCCCTGAGCCGCACCTACATCGACATGTTCCTCCTCGGGGAGCAGACGTCCCTGCTGGGCGTGCTGTTCGCCTCGATGGCCGTCGCCCTCGTCCTCACCGCGACCCTCACCGCGCTGCAGCAGGCCAATCTGCTGCGCGGGCGGATCATCTCCTCGACCCTCGGCAGCGCCCGCTTCTTCCGGCACCTGCTCAGACTTCCGGTCGCCTTCTACTCCCAGCGCAACCCGGCCGACCTGGTCCAGCGCCTGCAGTCCAACGACGCGGTCGCCGAGACCGTCGCCCGGGACCTGGCCGCCGCGGGCGTGGACGCCGTGGTCGTCGTGCTCTACGCGGTGCTGCTGTGGACGTACGATCCGCAGCTCACCCTCGTCGGCGTGGCCGTGGCCCTGCTCAACGTGGTGGCGATGCGGATCGTGATCCGGCTGCGGGCCACCGGTACCCAGAAGCTGCGCGCCGAGAGCGCCCGGCTCACCAACACCTCGTACAGCGGTCTCCAGCTCATCGAGACGATGAAGGCCACGGGCGGCGAGAACGGTTTCTTCCGCCGCTGGGCCGGACAGCACGCCGTCACCCTCGACGTGCAGCAGCGGCTCGGCGTGCCCAGCGCGTGGCTGGCGATCGTGGCGCCCACGCTGGCGGCGTTCAACAGCGCGCTGATCCTGATGGTCGGCGGCCTGCGGGCGGTGGACGGGCACCTCACCGTGGGTCTGCTCGTCGCCTTCCAGGCCCTGGTGACCAGCTTCACCGCGCCGATCTCCCGGCTGGGCGGCGTCGCCGGCCGGATCCAGGACTTCGCGGCCGACGTCGCCCGCCTCAAGGACGTCGAGAACTTCCCCGTCGCACCGGTCCACGCGCGGCGCGAGCCTGCCGCCGGCACCCGCCGCCTCAAGGGCCAGGTGGAGCTGGAGCACGTCACCTTCGGCTACAGCCCGCTCGACGCCCCGCTGCTCAAGGGCTTCTCGCTCTCGGTCGGCCCCGGTCAGCAGGTCGCGCTCGTCGGCGGCTCCGGGAGCGGCAAGTCCACCGTCTCCCGGCTGATCTCCGGCCTCTACACCCCCTGGGAAGGGGCCATCCGCATCGACGGGATGCGCCTGGAGGACATCCCGCGCGGCGCGCTGGCGGCTTCCGTCTCCTTCGTCGACCAGGACGTCTTCCTCTTCGAAGGCACCGTCCGCGACAACGTCACGCTGTGGGACCCCACTCTCGAGGACGAGGCCGTCATCGCCGCGCTCGAGGACGCCGCCGTGTACGACGTGGTCGCCCGCCGCCCCGGCGGCATCCACAGCCGCGTCGAGCAGGACGGCCGCAACTTCTCCGGCGGCCAGCGCCAGCGGCTGGAGATCGCACGTGCGCTGGTGCGCCGCCCCAGCGTCATGGTCCTCGACGAGGTGACCAGCGCCCTGGACGCGGTGACCGAGCAGGTCATCATCGACAACCTGCGCCGACGCGGCTGTGCCTGCGTGGTCATCGCCCACCGGCTGAGCACGGTGCGCGACAGCGACGAGATCGTCGTGCTCGACCGGGGCACGGTCGTGGAACGCGGGCGGCACGAGCACCTGGTCGCGGCGCAGGGGCCGTACGCCGCCCTGGTCAAGGAGCACTGAGGTGACGCACGCGCACCACGCCGCCGCCGTGCCCGCCGCCGCGGGCACCGCCGCCGCAGGCACCACCCCTCCCGCCGGCCTGCCGGGCGCTGCCCCGGACCCGGTCGTCGCGGCCCTGGGCGCCCTGGGCTCGCCCGTCGACTGCACGGGCCTGCGCAGCCTGTCCCTGGAGGGCCCGCTCGTCCTGTGGCTCGTCGTGCAGGGCGAGCTCGACCTGTTCGCCGTCGACGCCGCGCAGGGCGGGCACTGGCACTTCCTGGGCCGCCTGGAGCCGGGCACCCTGCTGCTGGGCCCGGCCGAGGGCCCTGACCACACCCTGGTGGGCCGGCCCCTGCAGGGCTGCCGGCTGCGCCGGATCGAACTGCGGGAGCTGTACCGCCCGGAGTACGGCGATCTGTTCCACGACGGCCAGTTCCACGGCGAGCAGTCCCACGGCGGTGAGTTCCACGTCGGCCCGTTCCACGGCGGACCGTGGTACGCCGGTCAAGGGCACTACGGCGCCCCCGACGCAGGACGGCTGAGCCCCCTCGAGGACGCCTTCGCGCGCGGGATCGGCCGCGGCCTGCGCGTGCTCTACCAGGCACCGCTGGACGGCAGTGCCACCACCGGGCATTCGGGCGCCGACGACGACATCCTGTGGATGCAGATCACCCCCGGCAGCGTGCAGTACGGCGCCGTCTACGAGACGGAGGCGGTCGGCACCCTCCTCGTCGACGCGGCGATGTGGCAGGGCATGGTCGACCAGCAGTACCGGCTGCTGTACGCCCTGGACGGCTGGATCGAACAGCTGGAGCGCGCGCACGAGGACCGCGCGGCGGCCGGCATCGAGGCCGGCCGGGCAGCCCGTACCCAGGCGGACCGGACGCTGCTGGCGTCCATCGCCCGCTCCGGCCGGCATCCCCACCGGAGCGGGAGCGCCGACGCGACCTTCGCCGTATGCCGCCTCGTGGCCGACGCGGCCCGCATCACCCTGTCCGAACCGGGCGAGTCCGGTGCCGCGTCCGGGCAGACGGACCCCGTCGAACGCATCGCGCTCGCCTCGCGGATCCGCACCCGTGAGGTCAGGCTCGGCGGGCGCTGGTGGCGGGAGAACAGCGGTCCGCTGGTGGGCCGTCGCGAGAAGGACGGCGCGCCGGTCGCCCTCCTGTGGCGGCGCGGCGGCTACGAGGCGGTCGACCCCGCCGCCGGCACGCGCGAGCGCGTCGCCGAGACCGACGGGACCGCCTTCGAACCGCGCGCCGTCATGCTGTACCGCCCCCTGCCCGACGGACGGGTGGGCCTGCCGGCGCTGCTCCGGTTCAGCGTGCGCGGCACCTTCCAGGAGCTGCGCAGCCTGATCCTGGGCGGGCTGGTCGCCGTGGTCCTGGGCACGCTCGTGCCGATCGCCACCGGCCAGGTCCTCGGCCGGTACGTTCCGCAAGGCGAGAACGGCCTCATCGTGCAGACCGGGCTGGCACTGATCGCGACCGGCATCGTCTCGGCCGCCTTCATGCTCCTGCAGAACACCTCGCTCCTGCGCATGGAGGGCCGTATCGAGGCCACCCTGCAGCCGGCGGTGTGGGACCGGCTGCTGCGGCTGCCGACGAAGTTCTTCGCCGGCCGCTCCACCGGTGAACTGGCCGGCGCGGCCATGGGGATCAGCGCCATCCGCCGTGTGCTGTCCGGCATCGGCCCGGTCTGCGTACAGGCGGGCGCGGTCGGCACGATGAACCTCGTGCTGCTGCTCGTCTACAGCGTGCCGCTGGCGATGGCGGCGCTCGCCATGCTGGTCGTCATCGCAGCCGTCTTCCTGGGCCTGGGCCTGTGGCAGCTGCGCTACCAGCGCCGGCTGATCAAGCTCGGCCACCAGCTCAACAACCAGGCCTTCCAGACCCTGCGCGGCCTGCCCAAGCTGCGCGTCGCCGCGGCCGAGAGCTTCGCGTACGCGGCCTGGGCACGCGAGTTCGCCCGTACCCGCGACCTGCAGCAGCGCATCGGCCGGATCCAGAACGTCATCACGGTCCTGGGCGCCGTCTACCTGCCGCTGTGCACGCTGGTGATGTTCGTGCTGCTGGCCGGACCGGCCCGCGGCGCCATGTCCGCCAGCGAGTTCCTGACCTTCAGCACCGCGCTGACGATGCTGCTGTCCTCGGTCACGCAGCTGACGGGCGCGCTCATCTCGGCCGCCGCCGTGCTGCCGATGTTCGAGCAGATCAAACCGCTCCTGCGGGAGACCCCCGAGGTGGTCCGCTCCAGTACCCGGCCCGGCGAGCTGACCGGCGCGATCGAGGCCAAGAACCTGTCCTACCGCTATGCCGACGACGGCCCGCTCGTTCTCGACGACGTCGACTTCCGGGTACGGCCGGGCGAGTTCATCGCGATCGTCGGGGCCAGCGGCTGCGGCAAATCCACCCTGCTCCGCCTGCTCATCGGCTTCGACAAGCCCGTCTCCGGCAGCGTGCTGTACGACGGCCAGGACCTGGCGGCGCTCGACCAGGCGGCCGTGCGCCGCCAGTGCGGTGTCGTCCTGCAGAACGCCCAGCCCTTCACCGGCTCGATCCTCGACTGCATCTGCGGCGCCGGGACGTTCTCACCGGAGGAGGCGTGGGAAGCCGCCGCGATGGCGGGCCTGGCGGAGGACATCAAGGCCATGCCGATGGGCATGCACACCATGCTGTCCGACGGCGGCGGCACCGTCTCGGGCGGCCAGCGCCAACGGCTGATGATCGCCCAGGCCCTCATCCGCAAGCCGCGCATCCTGTTCTTCGACGAGGCCACCAGCGCCCTGGACAACGAAGCCCAGCGCGTCGTCATCGAATCCACCCGCGCCCTGCACGCCACCCGCATCGTGATCGCCCACCGGCTCTCCACGATCATGGACGCCGACCGTGTGATCGCCATGTCGGAGGGCCGCATCGTCCAGCAGGGCCCGCCCGCCGAACTGCTCGCCGACACGACCGGCCTCTTCCACACCCTGGTCCACCGCCAACTGCGCTGACGCCGTTCCGGCGGCGGTCACCGAGTGGGGGAGGCGGTCAACGCGTCGACGAGCCGGGCGAATTCGGCACGCTGCCCGCCGGTCAGCGTGGCGTAGAGGGGCGCCTGCAGCTCATCGGTGAGCCGCTCGGCACGCTGCCGGCGGGGGATCCGGGCTGCGTCGACCGGCTGTGGCTCCTGCCATCCGTAGCGGGTGGCCTGCTCGACGCCGAGGTCGATGACCATGGCCGCCCGGGCACTCAGCCCGCACTGGCGCACCGCCACCAGATGGCAGGCGCCCCGGTGTTCCCGCAGTACGTGGAGGCGCTGCATGGCCGTCCCGACCGGGTCGTCGTCCGGGCAGGGCTGAGCGCGCCAGCCGGCGAACAGGGGCAGCGCGTCGGCGTCGGCGGCGTCGATCAGCTGCTGTGCCAGGCGGTTGAAGTGCTCCACGTCGGCGTCGGCGGGGATGTTGGCGCGCCCCCACGTCCGGACGGCCCGTGCGTAGCAGGCAGCGGCTCGCTCCGCCGGCATCACGGGCCGACCCGCCTCCCAGCCCGCGCCGACCAGGTGGGGGCCGAGGAAGCCCTGTACCGCTTGGACCACCGGGGCGGGTGCCTCACCGAGCACCCCGAACCGTCCGCGGCAGTAGAAGCCGCGCCCCGGGGGGAACCCCGCGCGCAGACCGACGGCGGCGGTCGCCTCGTGCGACATGAACGCGTCACCGAAGTCGTGGATGGGCCGGGCAACTGCGGCGATGCAGTCGAAGATTTCCATGCGCTGAAGGTCGCCCATCCTGACTGAACAGGTCAAGGGGATGTTTTCTGTCGGAACCCTTTAGCTAAGCTATCGAGTCATGCTGGATGTCCGCCGTTTGCACATGCTCAAGACCGTCGCCGCCCGCGGTTCCATCGCCGCGGCCGCCCAGTCGCTGGCGCTGACCGCCGGCGCCGTGTCCCAGCAGCTGTCCGCCCTGCGGAACGACGTGGGCGTCGACCTGCTGCGCCCCGACGGGCGAACCGTGGCGCTGACGGAGGCGGGCCGGGTGCTCCTGGAACACGCGGACCGGATCCTCGCTGCCGTGGACGAAGCCGAGAGCGCCCTCGCTGCGGTCAAGGGCGCCGTCGGAGCCACCGCCACGCTGGCCGCGCTGCCGTCGACCGTCGCCAGGATCGTGGCCCCCGCGCTGACCGCACTGGGCTCGGACCACCCGCAGCTCGCCGTGACCTGTCTCGTCACCGACCAGGCGCAACTGCGGGAACTCGCGCTCGGCACCGTCGACGTGGTGCTGGGGCAGCGGTATCACCACCTGCCGGACACCGCGCCCCGGGGCATCGAGGTCTCGCCGCTGCTCGACGATCCGCTGCTCGTCGTCACCGCGCCCGGCCAGGCCGACGGGCGGCCCGTCGCCCTGCGGGAGTTGGCGGCGCACAACCTCGCCGTGCCGCCGCCGGCCACGGAGTGCGGCCAGGCCATCCTGCACGCCTGTAACCAAGCCGGCTTCACGCCCACGGCGCGCTACGTCACCGCCGACATCGCCGCCCAGCTCACCCTCGCCCGGGCAGGCCTCGCCACCGCACTCGTCCCCCGGACGGCCATCGACCCGGCCGCGCCGGGAATCCGTACGGCGCCCATCGAGAACCGCCCGATCCGGCGCCTCCTGTTCGCCGCGACGCGTCACACCGAGAGTGCGAACCCGACGCACACCGCCGTCATCGCCGCGCTCCGTGCCGCCGCACGGAGTGAAAGTTGACATCGCCAACCGTTGCGCAATACCGTCATATTACTTAATGACATAAACCATCCATATCCTTAAATTCCCTGCCGCCTGGCCAGCACCATCAGAGGAAGGGCACAGACATGAACCCCGCCCAGCACGGAGCGGCCGTCGCAGCCGAGACCGCCGAATTCGTCGCCACGGTCAGGGCGGCCGACCTCTCCACCCCGGTGCCGACCTGCCCCGGCTGGACGCTCGAGGACCTCACGCGGCACGTCGGCAGCGTGCACCGCTGGTTCACCGAGCTGCTCCGCCGGCGCATCCAGCAACCGCCGACCAGCCGTGCGGTCGACCTGCGCCTCCCGGAGCACCCCGACACACTCCCGGACTGGCTGGCCGCGAGCGCGGGGGAGGCCGCCCAGGTGTTCGCCGCCACCGACCTGGACGCACCGATGTGGGCCTGGGGGGTCGACCAGCACGCCCGGTTCTGGGTTCGGCGCATGCTCTTCGAGACCCTCGTCCACCGGGCCGACGCCCAACTGGCACTCGGGCTCGCGCCGCACGTCGAGCGCACACTGGCGGTCGACGGCATCGACGAGTTCCTCACCAACCTGCCGTTCGCCTCCTCCTTCGCGCCGCTGACCGCCCAACTGCGCGCCCCTGACCGGACCGTTCGCTTCAGCTGCACGGACGGCGACGGCGACTGGCTGGTCGCCCTGCGTGCCGACGGCTTCGCCCTGGTGGCCGACCGTGCCGGGCCCCGCGCGGCGGACGCCACCGTCCAAGGGACCGCCGCAGACCTCCTGTTGCTCCTCTACGGCCGCCTGGACCACCGGAGCGACGTCTTCCGTCTGCTCGGCGACCCGGACCTGCTCGCCCAGTGGTTCGCCCACTCGGCCTTCTGACCGCGAGGCCCGCGCAAGGGAAGGGCCCGCCCCGGGCACCCGCCCCCACTATGCTCGCGCCAGGAGTGCAGGACGGGCATGAGGGGGAGCATGAGCCGGGTCGTCGTGGTGCACGGGGTGGGGCGGCAACTCGACACCGCCGAGACCCTGTTGGCAGAGGTGGAGCCCGCACTGCGCGGCGGGGTCGGACTGGCGCTGCGCCGCGATCCCACGCTCGGACGGTTCGCGGACGCCGACATCGCCTGCGCGGGATACGGGGACCTCTTCCGGTAGCCCGGCACGCGCGGCGAGCCGTACTACCGCGCCGAGGACGTGGAACCGGGCTTCGAGACCGAGCTGCTGGAAGCCTGGTGGCGGGAGGCCGCCCGGCTGGACCCCCGCATCCCCGGACCGGACCCCGCCGGCCCGGACCGTACGGGCCCCGGCGCGGGCGGTCCGCCCGGCCCGGGCCCCGCCGCCGGCCGTCTCGCCTCCCGCCCCCTCGCCGGGGACCGGGTCCGCCGCGCCCTGCACGCCCTCACCCGCACCCGCTTCTTCGGCGCCGTCTCCGACCGGCTGCTCATCTCGGACCTCAAGCAAGTGCGCCGCTACTTCACCGAGCCCGAGCTGCGTGCCGCCGTACGGGCGCGGGCCGCGGAGCTGATCACGCCCGGGACCCGGGTGGTCGTGGGCCACTCGCTGGGCTCGGTGGTCGCGTACGAGGCGCTGTGCGCACTCGGGCCGGACCGGCCGCCGCTGTCCCTGGTCACCCTCGGCTCCCCGCTGGGCCTGGCCGGGCTGGTCGCGACCGCCTGCAGCCCGCACCGCGGCAGGACGGTACGGGGATCTGGCCGGCCCCTGTCAAGGAGTGGACCAACCCGGCCGACCGGGGTGACGCGGTCGCCCTCGTCCGCGAACTCGCGCCCCGGTTCGGGCCTGAGGTCCGGGACGTGCCCGTGGACAACGGCTCCGAGATGCACAGCATGCGCGCCTACCTGACGGCGGTGGAGACCGGGACGGCGATCGCCGCCGGGCTGGTCCGGTGACGCACGGCCCCCGCACCGGGCGCCCCCGCACCGGGTGCCCCCGCACAAAATGCACCGAACGGCCCGGCCCCCGACGGCCTCCACCGGTACGTCTTCGCCTTCGGCACCGGCACGTTCACCGCCGACCCGCACCTCGAAGACCTGCCCGGCGTGCCCGAGGACCTGAGCCGGGTCAAGGCCCTCTTCTCCTCCCTCGGGTACGCGGAGATCCTCCCGGAGCTCGACGGCGCACCCGATGCCCAGCAGGTGCGCGCCGGTCTGGAGGACTGGCTCAAGGCGGACGAGCGCTGCAAGGAGGACGTGCTCGTCGTGTACTACGCGGGTCACGGCCTGCGCGACGAGCGCTCCCACCGGCCCACCTGTCGCAACAGCCGGCAAGACCGGATGAGCACCACCCTCGCCTCCCGTGAACTGGCCGACCTGCTGGCCGACACCCGGGTCGGGCACGTCCTGCTGCTGCTCGACACCTGCTATGCCGAACTGGGCGCGGGTGGACTACCGGCCCGCCGGGTCCGAGGGGCTGTGGCTGGTCGCCGCGGCCCGCTTCCGGGAGCTCGCGTACGACCACGCCTTCGTCACCGCCCTGGAGGCCGCGGTGCGTGCGGGCACGGCCGGGATGCGGCAGCCGTACCTGACGAGGCGCTGGCCGAGCACCTGCGCGATCCGCGGCGCAGCCGCGAGGACCAGCGCCGGATGACGGCTGAACTGATCGCCTCGGTGCCGCCGCGGACCGACGGCGGAGCCGACGCCGAGGACGAATCGGTACCTGGCCGGCCGTGGGGCTCACGGTCGCCGTCCTCGTCGCCGCCAACCTGGCCGTGCACCACTGGACCGGCCTGTTCGGCCCGGTGACGGCCGTCGTGGTCAGCGCCCTCCTGCTCGCCGTGCTCTTCGGGGCCGGCGGCACCCTGGCGGACGCGGGCCTGGCACCCGGCACACGGGCCCGTGGTGCCCGTTGGGCGCTGGCCCTGATCGGCCTGGTCGCCGTCGTCTACCTCGCCGGGGCCCTGCTGCCGGCCACCCGAACGCTGTTCGAGGACCGGCGGTACGCCGGGATGACCGGGGGCGAGCTGCTCCTCCTGCTGGTCCCCGTCGGCACCGTCCTGGTGGAGGAGATCGCCTTCCGCGGCGTCCTCTACGGTCTGGTGTGCCGCGAGCGCGGCGCGGCATGGGCGACCGCCGTGTCCAGCCTGTTGTTCGGCCTGTGGCACGTGCTGCCGTCCCTGCACCTGGCGACGGCGAAACCCGCCCTGAACACGGTCTTCGGGGACTCCGCGGCCGGTGCCGCCCTCGCGGTTCTGGCAACCGTGCTGTTCACGGCGGCGGTCGGCGTCCTCTTCTGCGAGCTGCGTCGCCGCAGCGGCAGCCTGCTCGCTCCCATGGGCCTGCACTGGGCGGTCAACGCACTCGGCTACCTCGCCGGGTTCCTGCTGCGCTGAGCTGACCGCGCGACGGCGCAGGCCCCGCGGCCGCGGGCTCAGCGCTCGGGCCAGATGATGTCCCTCAGCCGGTCCAGGTCCTGCGCCGTGAATCCGGCGGACCGCATGACGGCGTTCCAGCCGTCGACGTACGCGGCCTTGTACGTGTGGCCGTGCCCGTCCGGAACGCCCGTGGAGAACGGCAGGTCGGCGGTGACCTGCCAGAAGGTCACGAGGGGCTTCCAGAACATCCCTTCGAGCACGTCCGAACCGGGCGCCTCGCCGATCCAGTCGGGTCCGGAGAAGGCCGGCCCGGGGCTCCGGCGCGCCCCAGCAGCCGGGCAGCGCGAAGCGGAACGGCCGGCGGCGCTTGCCGGAGCCGGGGGACGGTTCGGCGGTGGCCGGGCCGGGCCGCCGGGCTCCTCCACTCCGCCGTCCGCCGTGCGCGGTGCCGGCCCTTGCGACGGCGGAACCGGCGGGTCGTGGCTCATGGCTCTCCTCCACGGCCATCGTCCCGAGGCCCGGCCGGTCGTGCCCTCCGGTTCACGGGTGGCGCCACGCGGCGTGTCCTTGCCGACGTCGGTCCGGCACGCTCCGTCGACCTGTAGGAACGAGGTCACGCGTGGTGCGGCGGGTGGAGTGGAGGGCTGGTCATGAGCGGTGGCGCCTGGACCGTTGCGGCGGTGGCGGCCGTCACGGCCGCGTACGCGCTCGGCTCGCGGCGGCTGTCCTCGACGCCGTTGTCGTCGGCGATCGTGTTCGTCGGCTGCGGCGTTCTCCTCGGGCCGGCCGTGCTGGGCGTCATCGACCCGGAGCAGGAGGCCGCTGCGATCGTGGCGCTCCTCGAAGCCACGCTGACGCTCGTACTGTTCACCGATGCCCTGACGGTGCGCAGACGGGACCTTCGGACCGGCGGCTTTCTGCCCGGTCGTCTGCTGGGTATCGGACTGCCCCTGAGCATCGGCGCGGGCTGGCTCCTCGCATGGCCCCTGCTGCCGGGGCTGACGATGTGGGAGCTCGCCCTCGTCGGCGCCATCCTCGCGCCGACCGACGCCGCCCTCGGGAAGACCGCGATGTCCCACCCGCGGGTACCGGCGCTCGTCCGTGACGGACTGAACGTCGAGAGCGGCTTGAACGACGGCATGGTGCTGCCCTTCTTTGTTCTTTTC
The DNA here is from genome assembly GCF_033794505.1 of Streptomyces sp. MB09-01. Classification (NCBI taxonomy): domain Bacteria; kingdom Bacillati; phylum Actinomycetota; class Actinomycetes; order Kitasatosporales; family Streptomycetaceae; genus Streptomyces; species Streptomyces sp. MB09-01. The sequence goes on from NZ_JARAYQ010000014.1 coordinate 11,371, forward strand.
CTCGCGGCCATCCCCGGCACGCACTACGCGCAGGAGGGCGTCGCGGGTGTCTTCTGGCGCGCCCTGGTGCTGAGCACCGCCATCGGCCTGCTGATCGGGTGGCTGGGAGGCCGGCTGCTGCAGTGGTCCCGGGCCCGGGGTTGGGTCGCGCACGAGTGGTGGCAGGTCTACCCGCTGGCCGTAGCGGCAGCGGCGTACGAACTCGCCGTCGTGACGGACGGCAGCGGGTTCATCGCCGCCTGGGTGGCCGGCTTCGCCTGCGGTTTCGTCCTGCGCCACTCCCCGGCGGGAGACGAGCAGGGCGACGCCGACCGCACGGCCGAGTTCACCGAGACCCTCGGAGGACTCCTGGCGGCGATCAGCCTCCTCGTCTTCGGGGCGGTGCTGCTCGGCCCCACGCTGGAGCACCTGAGCTGGCGGATCATTCTGTACGCGGTGCTGAGCCTCACCGTCGTCAGGATGCTGCCGGTGGTCCTCGCACTGGCCGGGAGCGGACTACGGGCCCGCACGGTGGCGTACATCGGCTGGTTCGGCCCGCGCGGTCTCGCGTCCGTGGTGCTGGCGCTGCTCGTGGTGGAGGAACACGTTCCGGGGGTGGACCTCCTGGGGCGGGTGGTCGCGGTCACCGTCGGCCTCAGCGTCCTCCTGCACGGCGTCTCGTCCGCACCGCTGGCCGAACGGTACGGCCGCTGGTACGAGAAGGCCGCGGCAGCCGACCGTGATCTGCGCGAGGGCACGCCCGTACCCCGCGGGCGGGCTGCGCAGGGTGGTGACCGCCCCTAGCCTGAAGTGGAGGCCTGCGGACGTTCGTGTCCACGGGAAGTCGGCCGACCGGGTACGCAGGGATCGGGATTCCCGACCGGCAGCCGGTGGAGCGGTGGGAGGTTGCCCCATGAGCAGGCGCTGGGCCGCGCGTCTGGCCCTGGCGGCCGGCGCAGCGGCGGTTGCGGTGCTGGTGGTCTTCGCCGGGCTCGGCAGCCTCGTGCTCATGGGCGTGGGGTGGGCGGGGCTGGTGCTCACGGCCGCCGGTGGGTGGTGGATGCTCACCCACACCGGCTGGATCAGGGTGCTGGCCGTGCTGCTGGTCGTCGCCGCGCCGCTCGGCGTCCTGATCCTGTACGCGGCCGCCGGGCTGCTGTGGGTGGTGCTGGTCTCGCTCGGCCTGTGGGCGCTGGCCGTTTCCGCAGGCAGGGCCGCGCTGGTCGAAGACGCCCCGCCCGGCATGCCGGAGCGCTCCGCCGGCCGGCCCGAGCGGCCGTTCCTGATCATGAATCCGCGCTCGGGCGGCGGAAAGGTCGAGAAGTTCCACCTCGCGGAGCGTGCCAGGGCCCTGGGCGCCGAGGTCGTCGTGCTGGATCCGGCCCGGCCGCAGGACGTGGCCGAGCTGGCGCGGAGTGCCGTCCGGGGCGGCGCCGACCTGCTCGGCGTCGCGGGCGGCGACGGCACGCAGGCCCTGGTCGCGGGCATCGCCGCAGAGCACGGCCTTCCCTTCATGGTGATCAGCGCAGGCACCCGCAACCACTTCGCCATGGACCTGGGCCTGGACCGGCAGGACCCCTCCACGTGTCTGGAGGCACTGACCGACGGCGTCGAACTGCGCATCGACCTCGGATACCTCCAGGCGGGAGAACCGGAGGGCGAGTCGGAGGGCGGGCCCGCGGGCCCGAGCGAAGGGCGCGTCTTCATCAACAACGCCTCGTTCGGCGTGTACGCAGAAGTCGTGCAGAGTCCCGCCTACCGCGACGACAAGGCCCGCACCATCCTGGAGATGCTGCCGGACCTGCTGACCCACCACACCGGCGCGCGACTGAGGGTCCGTGCCGGTTCGCTGGCCAAGGACGGTCCCCAGGCCGTACTCGTGAGCAACAACCCCTACGAGAGGGGCGACCCGGCCGGACTGGGACGCCGGGGGCGTCTGGACTCCGGCCGGCTGGGGGTGCTGTGTGTCGGGGTCGGCAACGCCGCCGAAGCGACGGAACTCCTGTTGCGCGGCAGTCAGGGCCGCGGGCTGACCGAGGCCACCGCCCAGGAGGTCGTCGTCGAGGCCGACGCTCCCGTCATCCCGGTCGGTGTCGACGGCGAGGCCCTGACCCTGCCCACTCCGGTGCGCTGCCGTCTCGCCCCCGGCGCCCTGCGCGTGCGCGTCCCCCGGAACCGGCCCGGCGTCCCGCAGGTCGCGCCGCCGATGGACTGGCGCCGAGTGAGACGCCTGGCGCTGACGATGGGGCGGGTCGCGGCGGGCCGCGAGGCCGCCTGACCAACGGCTGCCGGGTCCCTCCCGCCCGGCGGGCGGTCACCGCTCGTCGGCGGGCGGAGGACCCCCGGATCCGGGCTCGGGCCCGACGGGCGGCTCGGCGGTGGTGACCGGCCTCCACTCGGCCCCGGTGCGCAGGCGGAAGGCCGCGACGGCGGCCTCCACGGTGGGGAAGAAGTGGTCGGGGTCGATGGTGCGGGTGAGCTCGTAGCGCTCGATCTTCCGACGCACGGGGTCCTTCAGCTCGGCGAACACCAGGTGCACCTGGTCCGCGTTGAGCGCCTCGTCGAGGTCCTCGAGGACGTCGGCGGCGGTGGTGTCCACGTCGGTCATCGGTTCCGCCGCGACCACGATCCAGGTCGGCCGCGGGTCCGCGCCGGCCAGTCGCCTGATCTCGTCGCGGAAGGTCTTGGCGTTGGCGAAGAAGAGGGGGGCGTCGAACCGGTAGATCACCAGGCCCGGTAGCTGCCGGGCCTGCGGGTAGGACCGGATGTCGTGGTAGCCCTCCAGGTCCTGCACCCGCCCGAGCACGGTGCGGTAGGGCCACCAGGCGCGCCGGAAGACGTTGAGGACGGACAGGGCCACCGCAATGCCGATCCCGGCCAGCACGCCGAGCAGGGCCACGCCGACGAAGGCCGCGCAGCACAGCAGGAACTCCGTACGGCTCTGCCGCCACAGCCGCACGGACCCGGGGACGTCGGCCAGGGACAGCGACGCCGTGATGACCACGGCGGCAAGGGCCGGCTGGGGGAGATTGCGGAACAGGCCCGGAACCAGTACGAGCATGAGGACGATGAGCGCTGCTCCGACGACCCCGGTGAGCTGGCTCCTGGCCCCCGCGCGCTCCGCCACCGCCGTACGGGATCCGCTCGTGCTGACGGGGAAGCCCTGGAAGAGACCGGTGGCCAGGTTGGCCACGCCGATGCCCGCCATCTCCTGGTTGCCGCGGACCTCCTGCCCCGTACGGGCAGCGAAGGCCGAGGCGTTGGAGATCGTGTCGGCCAGTGACACCAGGGCGATGCCCAGCGCACCGCCGAGCAGCAGCGGCAGGTCGGCGGGGCGCACGTCGGGGATCGTGAACGGCGGGAAACCCTCGGGAAGTTCCCCGACCAGCCCGACGCCGTGCGCGCCCAGGTCGAGGACAGTGGCCCCGGCGATCGCCAGGACCACCATCACGAGCACCGCGGGGACCTTCGGCAGGAAGCGCTGCAGCAGCAGGATGACGACGATCCCGCCGACGCCGACCGCGGCGGCGGCCGGCACCGTCGCCCCGTCGGCGAGGCTCCGCACGAAGCCGGTGCACTCACCGATCAGGTTGTCCGCCTCGACCTTGAAGCCGAGGAGCTTGGGCAGCTGACCGATCAGGATGGTCAGCGCCAGACCGTTCATGTACCCGATCATCGTCGGTTTGGAGATCAGATCGGCGATGAAGCCGAGCTTCGCCAGCGAGGCCAGGATCATCACGGCCGCGACCATCAGCGCGAGCATCGACGCCAGCGCGACAGCCCGTTGGGGATCCCCGTCGGCCGCCACCAGGGGCAGCACGGTGGCGGCGATCATCGGACCCAGCGAGGAATCGGGGCCCAGCACCAGGATCCGGGACGGCCCGCACACCGCGTAGCCCAGCAGGCAGAGGACCGTCGTGTACAGCCCGGTGATGGCCGGCAGGCCCGCCAACTCGGCGTACGCCATGCCCTGCGGCACCAGCAGCGTGGTCAGGACGACTCCCGCCACCAGGTCCTTGACCAGCCACTCCCGTCGGTAGGACGAAACCGCACGGATCCCGGGCACGGCCCGCACCCGGGAGACGAGCTTGCGGTTCCCCTGCCGGGCCGGCGCGGACCGCCCTCGCATCAGATGCCTCCGGACCGGCGGGCCAGGAGCTTGCCCGGCTCCCACAGGAGCAGGAGCAGGAGCACGGGCAGGAGCACGAGCACGAGGGCGGCCGGCACCGCCCGGCCGAACTGCCGGGCATCGATTTCCGTGGTCCCCAGGAGACGGCGGAAGCCGTCCGCCGACCGGTACCCCGTCTCAGGCACGGGGTACGGGCGATCGACGCCGAACGCAGTGACGACCGCCTCCGGAGCGCGCGCGTACCAGCCGCAGGCCCCTCCGGCGGATTCCGTCCGCACCGTCATCGTCCTGCCTCCGATCCGTGGCCGCGGACGCGTCCACGCCGCTCGGGCGCCGGGGCCCGGGGCGTTTGGCCCCTCTAGCCGCGCTTCTTCTTCCCGGGCCGCCGGGGGGCGGAGTGCGGATCGGCCGGGGCCCCGGCGGGGGCCTCCCGCTCCAGCTCCCGTCTGGTGACGAGCAGGGCCTTGCGCGCCGCTTCCCCCACATCGGGGTACTGGGGATCGATGTCCATCAGCGTGTGTGCGAGGACCGCCGCCGCGCAGATCCGGGCGAACCACTTCCGGTCCGCCGGTACGACGTACCACGGCGCCCACTTCGTACTCGTGGCCGACAGCATCGCGGAGAAGGCGTGCTGGTAGTCGTCCCACCGGCGCCGCTCCCGGACGTCGGCCGCGGAGAACTTCCAGTTCTTCTCCGGCCGGTCGATCCGCTTCAGGAAGCGGATCCGCTGCTCCTCCTCGGACAGGTTGAGGAGGATCTTCACCACCTTGAACCCGTTGTCCGTGAGGTAGTGCTCCCACTGGTTGATCTCCCGGTAGCGCCGGTCCCACAGGTCCGGCCCGCGTTCGTCCTCCGGCAGCTTCTGCCGGAGGAGGTTGTCGGGGTGCACCCGCACGACGAGAACCTCCTCGTAGTGCGAGCGGTTGAAGATGGCGATCTCACCGCGCGCGGGCAGCCGCCGGGCGTACCGCCACAGGTAGTCGTGGTCGAGTTCCTCGGTGGAGGGCACCTTGAAGCTGCTGACCCGTACGCCCTGGGGATTGACGCCGCTCATCACGTGGCGGATCGTCCCGTCCTTGCCTCCGGCGTCGAGCGCCTGGAGACAGAGCAGGACGCCGTACGTGTCCTGCGCGGCCAGCCGCTCCTGGTACTCGGCCAGCAAGGACACCCCGGTCCGCAGCAGTTCGGCCCCGTCCCGCTTCTTCAGACCGGCCTTGTAGCGGGGATCGAAGTCCCGGTCCAGGCGTACCTCGGACCCCGGTTCCACCCGTAGCGGCCGGATGAACTCCGCGATGCGTTCGGCTCTCTCGTCCGACATCACCTGTCAGTCCCTCACTGGTCCGGGGCGGGCCCGGTGCGTCTCGGGCCCAGGAAGGCCGCGGCCGGCGGCATCGAGCTCCCTCCCGGGCCGGCGTTCGTCCCGGTCCGGGACGCAGGCCCTGACCCGGGCCTGCCGGAACGAGTCGCCGAGGGTCCCTCGTGCTCATTGTCTGCTCGCCCGGACGGGATCGCTCTCCGAGGCTCCGGCGTGACGGCCGCCACGGTGCAGCGGACGGCCTGCCGGGCGCCGCCCTTGTGCCCCAAGGCCGCGGGCCGCTGATCGCTCCGCGTGCGCGCGTACGTTCCACCCAGTAGCGTCGAGAGCGAGTGTTCCGTCCCAACCGCTGCGGCCCGGCCCGGCGGGCAGCCGCCGATGTCGGCAGAGGAACGAGACCACATGCCCAAGCACAGCATCCACGCGGCGGCCGCCGCGGCCGCCCTGGTCTGCCTGACGGCGTTCGGCCCCGTACCCGGCAGCGTCGCGTCATCGCCCGCCCGGTCCGCCGGGCAGCCCAGTCCGTCAGCCCCGACCCGGTTCGTGCCCGGTCCCTGTCCGAAGCCTCCCGAGCCGATCGAAGCGCTGAGCGACGCACGGTGCGGCTTCGTCGAGGTCCCCGAGAACCGCTCCCGCCCCGGCGGCCGGACCATCAAGCTGGCCGTGGCGGTCATTCCGGCCGTCACCCCGGCGAAGCCGGCACAGGACCCCGTGGTGTTCATGGCGGGCGGTCCCGGCGCCGACACCTTCGACGACATCCCCTTCCTCGTCGACTCCGGCCTGAACAAGGACCGCGAGCTGATCGTCATGGGCCAGCGCGGCAACCTCTACGACCAGCCGAACCTCGCCTGCCCGGAGGTCGACCGCTTCAACGCGCAGGCCGTGGGCCTGGGCTATGACTCACAGCAGGCGGAACAGCTCCTGCTGAAGGCGGTGGAAGACTGCCGGGGCCGCCTGACGGCCGACGGCGTCGACCTGAGCGCCTACAACAGCACCGAGAACGCCGCGGACTTCGCCGACCTGCGCAAGGCCCTGAACATCCCCAGGTGGAACGTCTACGGGTACTCTTACGGCAGCAACCTGGCCCTCACGTACCTGCGCCTGCACCCCGAGGGAATCCGTGCGGTGGCGATCGACTCGATCGCACCTCCCCAGGTCGTGACCCTGCCGTGGACATGGGGCAGCACCGCCGAGGGAATCCACAACATCTTCGAGGCGTGCGCGGCGCAGCCCGCCTGCAAGGACCGGTACCCGGACCTGCCCCGGCTGTTGACGGAGCAGGTGCGCAAGCTGGAGGCCAACCCCCTGACGCTGAACGCCACGCCGCCGAACGGAGGAGAGCCGGTCAAGACCGTCCTCGACGGGGGCGCGCTGCTGAACCTGATCGTCGCGTTCACCCCCCGGCCCAAGGACATCCCGGCGGCGCTCGACGAACTCAGCCGCGGAAATCCGGAGCGCTTCGCGCAGGCCCGCGCGGGCGGCTCGGTCCAGAAGGTCGGCGAGTTCGCGCACGGCCTGACGAACTCGGTCGCGTGCAGCGAGTGGGCGCCGGGGTACTCGGAAGCCGACGTGCTGAAGGCGGGCCGCAAGGCCTTCCCCGGGTGGCCGGACACGGTCCTGGCCCAAGTGCCGCAACTTCCCTTCCAGTATCCGGCCTGCCGGATCTGGAACGTCCCGGACCGCGCGGCCGTCCAGCGGGTGGCCACGGTCAGTTCGGTACCGGCACTCGTCATCTCCGGCACGTTCGACGTGAAGACCGGAGCGAGTTGGGCGAAGGGCGTGGCCCGCAACCTGTCCCGCTCGACCGCCATCCAGGTTCCTGGAATCGGCCACTGGGTGATTCCGCAGTCGCCGTGCGCGCAGCGCGTGCTGGCGTCGTTCTTCGCCCGCCCGACCGCTCCCGACACCTCGTGCGTGGACGGTCTCGAGCCCGAACCGTTCACGATCATCCCGAGATGACCGGGAGACCCCATGACACGCCACCACGAGCCCCGTCGCCGCCGCACCGTACGACGCCTCCGAGCCACGTCGGCCGCCATGGCGACCGGTCTCCTCGTCACCGGACTGCTCGCAGCGCCCGCTAAGGGGCAAACCCGCACCGACACCACCCCCACCCCCGGGGCGCCGATCGGCACGACCGCCCGGACGGTGGGCGACGCCCGCTTCGAACCGGGCCCCTGCCCGAAGACGCCGGAACCGATCGAGGCCCTCGAAGGGGCCCGCTGCGGAACGCTCACCGTGCCCGAGAACCGCACCAGACCCGGCAGCCGAACGATCGAACTCGGTGTCGCGATCGTGCCCGCCGCGACCGACGAGCCGAAACCCGACCCCATCGTGTGGCTCGCGGGCGGACCCGGCGACGACGCCGTGGGGGAGGCGAAGATGGCGATCGACGGTGGCCTGAACCGCGACCGTGACGTGATCTTCATGTCCCAGCGCGGAACGTACTCGGCCGAACCGACGCTCCTCTGCCCCAACATCGACGAGTTCAACGCGCGATCGGTCGGCCTCGTCTACGACGCTCCGTCCACCGAACGCCTGCACGTCGAGGCCACGAAAACCTGCCGCGACCAACTGGCGGGCCGCGGGATCGACCTCAGTGCCTACAACGACATCGAGAGCGCCGCCGACTACGACGACCTGCGCACCGCGCTGGGCATCAAGCAGTGGAACCTGTACGGCATCTCCTACGGCACCCACCTGGCGCTGGCCTACATGCGCCTGCACCCCGAAGGGCTCCGCTCGGTGGGCATCGACGGCATACTGCCGCCGTCCACGTCCGGGTCGGCCGCGACCTGGAGCAGCGCCCGGCAGGGCTTCGAGGGCCTGTTCAAGGCCTGCGCGGCCCAGCCGGCGTGCAACAAGCGCTATCCGAACCTGTCGGCCACCTTCGACCGGCTCGTCCGCGAACTCGAAGCCAAGCCGGCCACCACCACCGTGACGCTCCCCGGCAGCGACAAGCCGGTGAAGGTCACACTGGACGGCGGAGCCCTGGTGAACTGGATGACCTCCGCCACCCACGTCGCCCCCCAGGTACCCGCCGCCCTCGACGAGCTGGCCAACGGCAAGCCGCAGCGGATCGCCCAGCAGTGGGCGGGCGGCAAGGTCAGTCCCCAGGCCATCGGGAGGATTGCGCACGGTCTGGTCTACGGCGTCTTCTGCAGCGAGTGGACGCCGTACGAGACCCAGCAGGAGGCGCTCCGCGGCGGACAGGAGGCGTTCCCGTCGTTCCCCCGCTCGGTACAGGCCGAGGCCCCGCAGCTCACCTTCCTCCGTCCGGACTGCGAGGTCTGGAACGTCCCCGCGGCGCCGAGCTCGATCCGGGACGTCACGCGCGGCGACCTCCCGACCCTCGCCCTCTCCGGCAGCTTCGACTCCCAGACCGGGGCGGACAACGGGCCCTATGTCGCCCGTACGCTGCCCAAGGCCAAGGTCGTCACCGTCCCGTACGAGCCCCACGTGGTGTTCGCCACCTCGAAGTGCGCCCAGGAGATCGCCGTCTCGTTCTTCGACGACCCGGCCGCGCCGAAGACCACGTGCCTGAAGAACCTCAAGGCGCCCGGGTTCGAGATCGGACCCTGAGCTGCCCCGTGCGTCCGGCGGAGGTTCAACGGTGATCGGCAGGGTAGGCGACGGCCACTTGGTCGATCCCCTGGTGAAAGGCAACCACCCATGTTGATGGCTCACCCGGCCGTGCTCCCCGGCCTCGTCGACCGCTACTGGGCGCTGTCCGTACTCGATGCCGCGGAAGGCGACTCGCCCGTGCGGGCGGAGATCGAGGCCGTCGAGCGTGCCCTGTGCGTGTCCACCGGCACGACGGACGTGCACGCCGCCCTGATCGCCGCCCGCCACGACCTGCCTGGCACGGGCACTCTCGACGACTCCGTGCTCGCCTCCAGCTGATCGTTTCAGCAGTCCGTCGGCGCTACCGGACGTACGGGTTCGGAGGCGGGGCGGTGGCCGAATGTCTCTCGGGCGCGCCGGAGCGTCGCGGCAGAGGTCACCCGTTCGGATGCCAAGGGGTGCCGACGTGATGGGTGCGGCAGAGGCTGGGACCATGTCCGCCAAGCAGATCGCCCGCAGGAGGCCCCCGCGAGCCGCACGGTGCGTGCAGGGCCGGGCGCGAGTTCGCGGCACCAGAGTCCTGAAGGGGACGGGCCGCGGGGACGCGGCTCCGTGTCTGCACGCGGGCGCCGGGCAGGGGCTGGGCGGCCCGATCGCGGGCTGACCGCAGACGGGGTGCGGCGAGCAGAGGAGCAGCGGTGACCGAGACGGGCCCGATCGTGGTGTTCGCGAACTTCCTCTCGGACTTGGCGGTGGATCTCAGCGAGGGTCAGATCCTGACGCAGTGGGCACAACAGGCGCCGCGGAAGGCGTGGCTGCTCCGGCCCGGGGACGTGTTGGTCACTCCCGTGCCGTTGAGCCGGGAGTTCTTGCGGTACGTGTACGAGCTGACGGGAGTACCCCCGGAATCGGTGGCGGTCGTCGAGGTACCACCCGCCGGAGCCGTTCCGCTGGCGCGGGCGGTGCGCGAGGCCGGACTCGCCGGGCACATCCGGGCTCTCGCGGGTGACCGGGGCGCGGCGCTCCTGCCGACGGCACTGGACGCGTCGGCGATCGCGTTCGCCCGGGACACCGGCCTCGCGGTCCATCCGTACCCCACGGTCGAGGCGGCCGAGGCGGCCCTGAAGATGACCATGCTGCTCAACACGAAGACCGGGTTCCGTGAGGTGGCCGAACGGCTGGGCATGCGGATGCCGGCGGGGCGGATGTGCCGGCGCCCGGAGGTCGAAGGCGTGGCTCGCGAGCTCCTGGGGGACTACGAGCGCGTCGTGGTGAAGCCCGACCGGTCGGCGGGAGGGCACGGGATGCGCTTCGTATCCCGTGACGACCCGAAGGGCGGGGCGCCCCCGTTCCTCGATGCCGTCGGGGGACCCGAGGGCCTGTGGGTCGTGGAGGAGTGCCTCGACGTGGCCGAATCGGTCAGCATCCAGATGGAGGTCACCTCCTCCGGGACACGCGCGCTTTTCAGTGGTGCGATGCGCACGTCTCAGGGCTCGTTCACGGGGTACGCCTCCCCGCTGCCGCCGTCCTGCGCGCACGTGGCGGACGAGTTGGAGGAGTGGGGGAAGGCGCTGGGCCGTCATCTGGCCGATCACGGTTACGCGGGGCCGTTCGGGCTCGACGCCCTGGTGGACGCGGGCGGCGTCGCCTACGCGAGCGAGAGCAACATCCGGCGTACGGCCACCACCACACCGCACACCATGGTCACCCGGCTCACTGCGGAATCGGCCAACGCGTATCCGGCATGGTCGGTGTCGAAAGGCTGGACCCAGCGCCCCTTGGGCTTCGAAGGGGCCCTTGCCCGGCTGCGGGCATCCCGCCTCGCGTTCGATCCGGAGAGTGGCGAGGGGGTGGTCCTCTACGCGGACGCGCCGCCCGACGGCCGCTCCTGGCGGTACGCGGTGATCGCCAGGAGTGCGGGAGACGTGGAGGAGCAGGAGGCCGCGTTGGGTGAGGTCCTCGGATTCGGGGGTGGCTGACCCTACTGCCACGACGCCGGTCCCGGCACCCAGGAAGGGTGCCGGGACCGGCGTCGTCGTGCGGGAACGCGATCAGGCGGGGCGGCCGCCGAAGGGGCCGCCGGTGCCGTAGTAGGTGCCCAGCTCCTCCCGGTAGCCGGCGTCGCCGAGGTGCTTTTCCCGGTGGAACTCGGGGGCGTCCTTGATCTGTTCCTTGGTGCGGTCGACGAAGATCTTCCGCTCCTGCGGGTCGACCTTGACGACCGTGCTCGCCGGCAGCAGGACCTCCTTGCCGAAGATCCAGACGCCGGTGTCCACGACCAGGTAGGCGTCACCGACCTCGTCGGAGTGCTTGTCGACCTTGCCGATGCTCCCGTCGGTAGCCTCGACCTTGTATCCGGTGAGGTCCGTACCGGCCAGGTGGCCCGCAGTCGGCTGGTAACTCCACACATGCTCAGTCACGCGAAAACAACTCCTCCGGTCAATGGGGGACGGCAGGGAAAGAAGCCTCCGCCGATCCTCCTTGTTCCGTACGTCGTACTCGGCGGTCTACTGCGTTCCGCCTGGAATTCGTCTGCCCCGCTTCCACTGCTTCACGCACGCGGATCAAATGGGGACCGGGGCGGCCGTCGATCATTGGAGGTGAGCAGGTTCCCTGCTGCGTCGCGGCGACCGTCCCGGCTGCTGTCCGGATACCCCTGCAATCCGCCTTTGTCGGTGGCAGGTTCGCAAGGGCCGGGGTGACGACATGGTGATGGCCGGTCCGCCTCGGAAGGGGGACCGGCCATCACCATGCAGCATCTGAACTGCGCTGTTGCCGTGCGACTACCAGCGATACCAGCGGGCGCTACCACCCTTCGGTCGGGCGACGAATCCGATCAGCCACAGGATCAGGACGGCGATCGCCACCCACCAGAGAATCTTCACCGCGAAACCGGCGCCGAAGAGGATCAGGGCCAGCAGAAGAACAAGAAGCAGGGGAACCATAGTTATCAACCTCCGAAGCGTCATCTGCCCGACCGCATCCAGGACATGCATGCTAATCTTATTTGTTTCTTATCCCTGCGGCAGGGCAGGAGAACTCGCCTGTTTTCCAAGGCGGTCGGTGCCGGAACTTCGCCGGGAACGCGCGGTGACCGGCACGTCCGGCGGGAATGCCTTTACGTGGGCCGCCTCAATCGGCCGCTCGAGCGAAGCGATTGAGGCGGACCGCGCCAGGACGGAACATCCCACCTGAGGCCGGGTGAGGACTGCTGTGCAGCGTGGACGGCCGCCCCGGACGTGCGGGGGCTGGCGGGCCGCCGAGTTCTGGAACGCACCTGCAGAACCGTCAGTCGGAGCTGGTGGCTGCTCCCGGCCGGGTCACCGGCATCGAAGCCGGTGGGCGCCGCCCACGCTGCCACCGGGGTCACAGGCTGATCGGCCGGACGTCCGCAAAGGCCGCCGCACGCCACGGGATTGCGTCAAACCGGCTACGGAGACCCTGCCGAGTCGGTACTTGTCAGGCTCTGGCAAGGCTTTGCCGACCTGATCGGAGATCGGCGAGGAGACGGCCGGCATCCGTGAGGAGGGTGCCCTGCAGGGCCTGCACGGCCGAGGAGGCTTCCGGGGCGGTCCGTTCCTGCGGCTGCACCCGGTCGAGTTCTGCGGCCGCTTCGTCGATCTTCGCGTTGAGGAGCTCCGGATCGGTGGGCGACGCCTGGCCGATCTCCTCCATCGCGGTGGCCACGGCCCGCAGGACGGCGCCGAAGCGGGGACGGAAAGGGCCGGGGAGATTCCCGAGTTCCTCACTGACGAGGGCGTAGTCCAGGGTTCGGGTCATGGAGCGCAGGTGGTCCATGCTGCGTTCGGCGACGGTGATCGCTTCCCGGGCGCGGGGGAGGGCCTCACCGGCCCCGCAGGTGGTTCGGCGTGGGTTCATGCGGCCGTTTTCGATTTCGGCTTCGATGGCGTGCCGGATGCGTTCGGACTCGGCGGACAGCCTGCGCCAGTCGCGGCGCCAGTGACGCAGGTGATCTCGGTCGGGATCGTTCGCCTCGAGGGTGTCGGCGAGGTCGTTGAGGCGCCGGGCCATGGTGGCGTAGAGATCGGCGACGGCTTGCTGCCGACGGCCGGTGTGCCGGGCGGGTGCGAGGACGAGGTGGGCGGCGAGGCCGCAGAGCGCGCCGATGCCGACGGACGCGACCAAATGACCGATGTAGTCGATCTGCCCTTGACCGGAGGAGAACGCGAAGAAGCCGACGACGGCGACCTGGGTGCCCTGCTGCCCGAAGCGCCGGATCCTGCCGATGCAGAGCGCGATCAGGGTGAGGAGGGCGAACGTCCAGCCGTGGATGCCGGCGACGGCCGCCAGGGTTGCGGCGAGCGTGGCCCCCGCTGCCATCGCCAGCACGTACTGGAGGCAGTCGCGCACCGAGCGGTACACGGTCGCCTGGAGTGACACCAGCGTGGTGAACGGCGCGAACGTCGAAACTGACGGCGGTAGCAGGTAGCGGGCCAGGGTCCACGCCGCCATCGCCGCGATCACGGTCTTGGCGCCGAGCAGCACCTCGTCCCGCTCGCTCCCGGCTCCCCGCACGGCGCGGCGCAGGTAGCCGACCCGCTCTGTGGCCGCCGACCGGATCCTTCGCGTCATATCCACCCATCTGGGCAAGTTCGACCACCTCCGACGTTCGTTTGCCCCGCCCACCTGTACTCAACGCCCGGGGCAATGTCACGGGGGACCGTTCAGGGGGTCACCGAGTGACGTTCGGGCTCCCCTTTCCGGTCGTGCTCGATCTCGGCGCGCTCCTGTGCGATCTCCCTGGTGAGGAAGAAGTTCAGGAGGGTCCGGATGGCCGCGATGGCGGCCAACTGCCCGATCTCATCGAAACTGGGGGCGACCGCGGTGCGCAGCACGTCAGCCGCGAGTTGGAACTCCAGTCCCAGGACGAGGAATCGCCCCAGGCTGAGGCGGATCTTGTTGAACTGGCTGATGAGCGATCGCCTGCGGAGCCCGGTCGAGGCGAACCGGGCGAAAGCCCAGACCGCACCGGCGAAGATGATCAGTGCTCCGGCGGCCTCGATCGCATGGACGAGCCATCCGATCACCTCCTGAACCCCGGACTCGGACAGTAGTTCCTCTGGCAGCGTCATTCGGCTCGTCTGCCCGGTCGCAGTCGTTGCACCGGCGAGCCGAGGGTCCGCCGACGCGGGCCCCCGCACCTCCCGCGGCTCGGCTCATAGGAGGCGTCCTCACAACCCGACCGCCCGCCGTCGGGAGGGCGCGCGCAAGACGAGGCACTCCACGCCCAGCCCACAGCCGGTCGCTGTCACCGGCCGGACAGGCCGCCTGCGGCGCTCAGCCCCAGGTGTGACCGCCGCCCTGACCCTCAACGGCATTCCGACACGTCACAGGGCCGGGACTACCAGAGCAGCTCCGCGTGGACGGTCTTGCCGTTGTGGCAGGGGACGACGCGCACCCGGCGTGCGAGGCTCTGGACGATGCTCCACCCGCGTCCGCCGGTCCGGTCCGGAGGCCGGGAGTGCGGGGGGCGTGAGCTCGTGTCCCGCACGGTGACCTCGATCCCGCCGGGAACCAGGCCGAGTTCCAGGACGAAGGGGCCGGGAGCGTGGCGGACGGCGTTGCTCACCAGTTCGGAGACGACCAGCAGGACGTCATCGTGAAAGGTGCGGCGGGCGGGCCGCGAGTGGTGCCGAAGAAAGGCGACGGCGGCTTCCCGCGCTTCGGCGATGCAGCCGGGCGCGCCGCCGAAGTGGATGCCCACCTCCGCATGACGGGTGTCGTGCGGAACGGCCGACGGGAGCTCCATCCCCACGCCCCTTCCACTGAGTGCCTCACCGTACGGGTGCCCGACGGCTGCCTGGGAGCCCGTAGCGCTGTCGGGGCCCTGTCCCTCGGCGGTCCCCCACGCAGCAGGGTACCCAGCCCCTTTGAAATGTTCACGGGTTCGCGTGCCCTGCGGTCGTGCGTTTTTGCGCTGACCCGCCCACGAGGTGGTGACCCGTCAGGAGAACGGGTGCCTTTCTAGTGCAGATTCACTACTCTTGACTGGTGCCCATTACCCAGGCTGGGGGCTGCCGCATGAGAGAAGAAGCAACGTGACCGGCCCGGTGTTCCAGGTCAGCACTGCACTCGACGCCGACGTGGCCGGTCTGCGGCTCGTCGGCGCGTTGGACCTGGACGGTACCGCGCAGTTGCTCGCGGCTGTCGCCGACTGCTTCGCGCGGCAGCCCGACCGCGTCGTGCTCGACCTGAGCGCCCTGCGGTTCTGCGACTGCGCGGGGCTCAACGTGCTGGTGGAGGCCAAGGTGACAGCGGATAGGATCGGCACCGACCTGCGCGTGGACGGCGCCCGCACGCAGGTGGCCCGACTGTTCGCTCTCGCCGGCGTCGAAGAGCTGTTCGCCGCAGGCGTGCCGCGTCTACCACCGAGGACCCTGTGATGCCTTCGACACCGCAGACCACACCGGACAGCGTGCCGCGCACCGCCGGTGGGCGCATCACCATCCTGCTCGTCGAGGACCACGACATGGTGGCCGAGGCGATCCGGCTCGCCCTGGACCGCACCGACGACCTGGAGGTGGTCGGCCGCAGCCTGTGTGTGAAGGACGCGCTGGCCGACGCGTCCCGGCTGCGCCCCGCCGTGGTGGTGCTGGACCGGCGACTGCCCGACGGCGACGGCATCGCCGCCATCTCCGCGCTCAAGGCCGCCGCACCCGGCACCCGGGTACTGGTGCTGACCGGCGAAGGGACGCCGGCGGTGGCCGCGCACGTCGCCGAGGCCGGCGGCTCGGGGCTCATCCTCAAGGTCGGCAACCTGGGCGAACTCCAGGACGGCGTACGGCTGGTGGCTTCGGGTGAAGTGGCCTTCAGCAAGGGACTGCTCAGCGGAGCGCTGGACCAGCTGGCCGGCAGAACCGTCGGCTCGGTCACGACCCTCACCCCGCGCGAGCGCGAGACCCTCCGCCTGCTCGGCGACGGCCTGGGCGCAGCCGACATCAGTCAGCGGCTCGGCGTCGCTCTCAACACCGCCAGGAACCACATCCAGCGGGTCCTGGAGAAGCTCGGTGCCCGCTCCCAACTGGAGGCGGTTGCCGTGGCCCGCCGTGAGGGCCTTCTCCGATGACCGGTGACATCCGCGCCGGACAAGGCAGCGCCCTCGCACCGACCGAGACGGCGTTCACCCTGCTGGTCACGAGCGTCCTCGACTACGGCATCTTCATGCTCGACCCCGAAGGCCACGTGTCCAGCTGGAACGCCGGCGCGGAGCGGATCAAGGGTTTCCGCGCCGCGGACATCATCGGCAAACATTTCTCGGTCTTCTACCCGCCCGAGGACATCGCTGCCCGCAAGCCCCACACGGAGCTTGAAACGGCCATCGCCGAGGGCCGGCTGGAGGACGAGGGCTGGCGCATCCGCAAGGACGGCTCCCGCTTCTGGGCCAACGTGGTGATCACCCCCCTCTTCGACGAGACCGGCGAACTGCGCGGCTTCGGCAAGGTCACGCGGGACATGACCGAGCGCCGCGCCGCCGAGCAGGCGCTCACCGAACGCCGCCGTCTGTTCACCCACCTGGTACAGGCACAGGAGTTGGAACGCCGCCGCATCGCCTGGGACGTGCACGACGACTCCATCCAGGCCATGGTCGCCGTCGGCATGCGGCTACAACTCCTCGCCGACCAGGCCGGCGAGCCCTACGCGCACGAACTCTCGCTGCTCGACGCGACGGTGCGCGAGGCGGTGGGCCGCCTGCGCAACCTCACCTTCCGGCTCCAGCCTCCCGGCATCGACCGGCACGGCTTGGTCGAGTCGCTGTCCCAGCATCTCAACGACGTGGTGGCCGGGAGCTGGGGTCTCGAGTCGTCCCTGGAACACAACCTGCAGACGGAGCCGGCTCCCGAGACCGCGATCACCGTCTTCCGCATCGTGCAGGAGGCACTGCTCAACGTGCGCAAACATGCCCGAGCGGACGCCGTACGGGTCAGCGTCACCACCGAGAGCCAGGGCCTGAAAGTCCAGGTGGCCGACGACGGCACGGGCAACGCGGCGGTCGCCCCCCGGTTGCAGGAGCACTTCGGGCTGATGGAGATGAGGGAGCGCGCCGAGACCGCCGGCGGCTGGTGGACGATGCGTACCGCGCCCGGTACCGGCACCACCGTGGAGTTCTGGGTGCCCGACCTGCCGACCGGCGAGCTGGACGAACGGCTTCCCGGTGCACCCGTCAGGAGCTTCGACTCCCTGACTGCCCCCCAGGGGCCGTCGTGACCCCGCCCGCCACGCCCAGGGACCCCGTGCGGGTGCTGGTCTGCGACGACAACGACATGCTGCGCGCGGCGCTGGCACAGGTCGTCGGGGCCCAGCCCGACCTCACCCTGGTCGGCAGCGCGGCCGACGCCGACGAGGCGATCCGACTCGCCACCGCCCGAAGGCCGCACGTCGTGGTGCTCGACGTGCGCTTCCCCGGCGGCGGCCCGTACACCGCCGAGGGGATCCTCCGCGCCGTCCCCGGCGTCCGCATCCTGGCGTTCTCCGCCTACGGTGACCAGGGCCCGCGCACTGCAATGGCCGCGGTCGGCGTCGCGGGATACCTCGTCAAGGGCATCCCCAACGCCCTGCTGATGGACGCGGTCCGGGCCCTGGGAGCCGAAGCCCGCAAGGCCACTCCCTGCCCCGCCGAAGGGGGCAGCGCATGACAACGGTGCCGGCCGGCCTCCGCGGCTCCGGCCGGGGGCGGTCGCGGTTGCCGTGGGACGGCGGTGACGACGGCCGCGGGGCGGGGCTGATGCGAACGCCCCGCCAGCGGTGTGTGGCGGGGCGTTCGCGTGGGCGCGCAGTGTCAGAGCGGGTCGTCGAAGACCGCGTGGCGGGCGCTGACGTGCGGGAGGCCGAGCTCAGTGCCTGCCTCGGAGGCGCCTCAGTATTCCGCGGGCCTGTTCCTGCTTGCGCGGGTCGGAAGCTGCACGCCGCACCGAAGCGATCGTCCGCTGCCCCTTCGGGGTGCGGCTGAACTGCTTGATCTTTGCGAATAGTCCGGACATAAGCCCTCCCGGTGTGGCCCGTCGTGATACTGCGTCGTGTGCCCCGGGATCCTCTCCCCAAACTGCGGGGTGCCCGCCATGCAGGGCGGGCGGATGGTGTGGGAGGGGGAGAGTCGCGTAGGTGACGGCGGCGGCCGGGGCTGTCCTTCGCCAGGCCGAGCCGAGGGGCGTCTCACGTTCGTGGTCGGACCACCGAAAGGCGGGCCGTGGGCCGTCGACCTCAGGTGCCGGCATCCGTCATCCCCTCCGCCCGCACCGCGGCGGCTTCCCACGGAGGCGGTGTCTGCGACTCCGTCCACGCGGCCAGGGCGTCGCCGTCGACGCAGACGATGTTGCATGCGTCGGCGTACTCCGCGGCCGGAGCGGTGAAGTCGCTGGTGGTCACCACGACGGCCACATCGGCCTCGTGGACGGCGAAACAGGTGCCGCCGAAGCGCTGGAGGTCCTGGGATCCGACCCGGTTGCCCTCGCCGTAGTGCTTGCACTGGATGACCACGCGCAGACCGTCCGCCGTCGTGGCGATCACGTCGGCTCCCAAGTCCCCTGCGCCGCCCACCACTTCCACCTGGGGGCAGCCATCCCGAGCGCACAGGGCGGCGACCGTGTGCTCGAAGCCGTCGGCGTCCACCGCCGTGTGGTCCAGGGCGCCGGAGTCCACCTCGGGCAGACAGGCCGCCTCCGGCGTCAGGTGCTGCTCGGCCGGCCCGCGCGCGCTCGGCCGGCGCACGGGGGAGCGGCGCAGGCCCGGAGCGATGCTCCACCGCGCCAGCGCCACTCCGACGGCCAGAACGATCACCGTGACGATCGGCAGCACCGGTACGCGGCCCGTCTCCACGGCCGCCCTGACGAAGACAGCCGCCCCGCCCAGGCAGATCCCCACCAGCCCCACCGCCAGCACGACGTCCCGTCCCATCGACGCTGCGCCGACGCCCCCATCGCGCCGGCGTCTTCCCGATGGCGTCATACGGGCCCCCTCCTCACTCGTCACGAGCACCGCCCTTCCGCGCGTCACCCCCACCACCACACAGGGATCGAATCGCCCGGGTGGCGGTACCGGCATATCTCCCCTCGTCTGATCGGGATCGCTGGATCCAAACCGGCCCGGGTGCACGGGGACGCCCTGGCCGGACCGCCGCAGCCACTCTTGCTCACCGGACGCCCGGCCCTGGCTTTGACGCAACTGGCGCGTCAGGACTCGACTTTCCGGCAGGTGGATGAACGACACGGCACCGGCGCGGTGCTTTTACCGTTTACCGAGCGACAAGTGGCCGTTCGCAGAAACCATTTGGGGCCGCCTGGCCACGAACCGGAGTCAGGACTTCGGCACCGTGTTGATGTAGTTGGTGCCGGCACTGTAGAAGCCGTCCACCGCTTTCTGGACCTCCGCCTGGGAAACGGCCTCATCGGCCTTGTAGTAGAACCAGTTGACCTTCATGTCCCATGTGCGCGGGCCACCGGTGAAGGGAAGGTCGATGAACCAATTGCTGAAGTGGATGTCCATCTTTTCGCGAGGGACGTACTTGCCGGAGCTGGTGAACAACTCCTTGCCGTCCAGGGAGTAGGTGACCTTCCCGTCCACGGCGGTGATCATCATGATGTGCCAACCCTCAAGCCGCTGCTTGAACGTGTGGTTGACCCGGTCCGGCGGATCGGCCTTGTACCAGCTGACGTTGTCGAGTCGCGGCCCCACCGAACCCCAGCCGCCGTTCGGCAGGTACTCGTGGTCGAGTTCGCTGTAGTTCGCCGAGGAGTCCGAGGGGGAGATCGGAAAGAAGGTCTGGACGACGTGGTCGCCGTTGCGACCGCTCGTGGGCTTGTTGCCGAAGTGGACCCGGGCGGCGTAGGTCCCCGTGAAGAGGTCGGTGCCGGTGCTCTGCACCTCGACCTGCTTGGTGCCCTGCTTGGTGCCGTCGGTGGAGGCCTGCAGTTGCAGGACCCTGCCCCCCTGGGCGGTCGCGTCGGAGAGGAAGCCGGCGCCGGCGCTGGACCAGGTGTCCTTGATCCCCGGGCTGCCCGCGCCGTCACGGACCTCCCAGCCGTTGGCGGTGAGCGAGGGGTCCTCGGGGCCGCTGTAGTGGAAGTTGTCGAACAGGGTTCCCGGCGGTCCGGACGGGGTCGGCGGCGCGCTGCGGGCGGGGGCATCGGCACTCTTGCCGGATGCGGGGGCGCCGGAACAAGCGGTGAGCGCACACAGGAGTGCGGGCAGCGTGAGCACGGCCCACGCGTGGCGACGAGAGGTGCGGCGGGGCTGGCTCACACGGGCTCCTTGGGGCGTAGAGGCGGTACCTGGACACGCCCTTTTGCGTGAGGATCAAATGACTGATCGCACGAGTGGGGCATCCTAGCGAAACGAAGCGTGCCGGCTTACCACCCCGTGCGCGGTCGGGATCCGGGCGTGCTCGAGATCCGGGTGTGCTCGAGCCCGGGTCGCCGGCTCGGAGAATATCGCGCAGGTGATCGAGCAATTCTCGGCGACCGTGCGTCTCGGCTACCGATCGGTACGTCCAATTGGCATTGCAATCCGATTACATCACCTGAGCAGATCGCGCCAAATGCATACATCGAGCCACATTCGATTCAGGCCGATGCACTAGCGTTCGCCCTGCTCTCCCGGGGTCTACGTGCCCTGCACTGAAAGGCCTCGCAAGGTGCGCCCAATCGTCACTTCCATCGACCGCGGATCGGCGCACCAGCCGGAGTCTGACATGTCTGAGTCAAGTTTCGGGGAGCCCGCTCCCGCACCGGTGTTCGTCGACCAGTCGGGTCTGCGCGGCCGTTTGCTGCGGGGCTTCGGCTGGCCCGTCTCCGTGGTCGGCGCGATCCTGGCGATCGCCATGGGCAGCAGCCTGATCGGTGTGCAGGCGGACGCCCCGGCGATGGGCATCCCCGCGCAGCCCTCACGGCCGCCCGCCCCGGCGCCCTCAGCGGTGCCGTCGCTGTCGCCCAGCCCGTCGTCCGCACCTCGGACGGCCACGCGGTCCGCGACACCCCAGGCGAAGACCTCAGCCACCACGACGAAGCCCTCGGCGACCACGACGAAGCCCGCAGCTACTACGACGAGGCCTGCAGCCACCACGTCGAAGTCCGCGGCCACCCCATCGAAGACCACGACCACCGCGCCGCGCGGGGCTGTGTCCTCCGGCCAACCGGCCAAGCACCCCTGATCGTCCGCACCACCCACCTCCAGGAGCGTCATTGTCCCGCCACCAGCGCCGCCGGCAGTCCCTGCTCAGGCCGCGCCGACTGGCCGCGCCGCCGCTGCGCTTCTTCATGCCGCTGTCCCTGCTGGCCTGCCTGCTCGCGCTCCTCGTCCTGCGCGGCCTCGCCACCAACGAGGCGTTCCACGACTCCCGGGTCGCGATCTCAGTCGACAAGACGACCGTGCCGGACAACCTGCTCAAGGGTGGCCCGATCATCGACGCGCGGGGCGCCAAGAACGAGCACCCCGTGAGCTATCACATCCCCGACCACACCGTGGTTCTGAGCTTCGACGACGGTCCCTCGCCGGAGTGGACTCCGAAGATCCTGGAGGTGCTCGCGGCCCGCAACATCCGTGCGGACTTCTTCGTGACCGGGGCGATGACCACGCGCAACCCGGAACTGATCCGGCAGATCGTCGCGGGCGGCCACGAGCTCGGCGTGCACACCTTCACCCACCCCGATCTGGTGTACCAGTCCCACGCCCGGATCAGCTGGGAGTTGGCGCAGACGCAGATGGCGCTGGCCGGCGTCGCGGGCGTCCACAGCGCGCTGTTCCGGCCGCCGTACTCCTCCGACGCCTCGGCGCTGGACGACTGGAACTACCCGGTGATCAAGTACGTGGGCGCGCGCGGCTACCTCACCGCGTTCATCGACCGCGACACCGACGACTGGAAGCGTCCCGGTGTCGAGGAGATCGTCAAGGCGGCGATGCCGTCCAGGCCCGGTGCGGGAGAGCTGATCCTGCTGCACGACGCGGGTGGCGACCGTACCCAGACCATCACCGCGCTCGTGCAGATCATCGACAAGCTGCAGGCCCAGGGCTATCGCTTCACCACCATCTCCGAGGCACTCGGCGCCTCCAGCGCCACCGTCCCGGTGCACGGTTTCCAGCTGTGGGCGGGCAAGGGATTCATCTGGGCCACCCAGTTCGCCGTGCTCACGCTGCCGGTGCTGGTCGGGCTGCTGGCCCTCGTCGGCTTCCTCAACTTCGGCCGGTTCGCGCTGATGCTCGTTCTCGCACCGATCCACGCCCGCCGCTCCAAGCGGCGGGACGCCTGGGGGGCGCCGGTCACCGAGCCGGTCACCGTACTGGTCCCGGCCTACAACGAGCGCGAGTGCATAGCCAACACCCTCGACTCCCTGGCCGCCTGCGACTATCCGATCGAGGTGATCGTCATCGACGACGGCTCCACGGACGGCACCGCGGACATCGTCGAGGAGATGCACCTGCCGTTCGTCCGGCTGATCCGCAAGGTCAACGGTGGCAAGTCCAGCGCGCTCAACACCGGTATCGCGGCAGCCTCGCACGGCATCATCGTGATGATGGACGGCGACACCGTCTTCGAGCCGTCCACCGTACGCGAGCTGGTCCAGCCCTTCGGAGACCCGGCGATCGGCGCGGTCGCGGGCAACGCCAAGGTCGGCAACCGCGAGAGCCTGATCGGCGCCTGGCAGCACATCGAGTACGTCCTCGGCCACAACCTGGACCGCCGGATGTACGACATGCTGGGCGTCATCCCGACCATCCCCGGTGCGGTCGGTGCCTTCCGCAAGGAAGCCCTGCAGCGAGTCGGCGGGATGAGCGACGACACCCTCGCCGAGGACACCGACATCACCATCGCGGTGCTCTGCGACGGCTGGCGGATCGTCTACGCCGAGCACGCCCGCGCCTGGACCGAGGCTCCCGCCAGCCTCCAGCAGCTCTGGTCCCAGCGGTACCGCTGGAGCTACGGCAGCATGCAGGCGATGTGGAAGCACCGCGGCGCGGTGACCTCCCGCGGCCCGGCCGGGCGCTTCGGCCGAATCGGACTGCCGCTCGTCGTGCTGTTCGGCGTGGTCGCCCCGCTGCTGGCGCCGCTGGTCGACCTGTTCCTGCTGTACGGCGTGCTGTTCGGGGACGCCCCGATCACCCTCACCAGCTGGGGCGGCTTCATCCTGCTCCAGGCCGCGCTGTCCTGGTACGCCTTCCGGCTCGACCGCGAGAAGCCCTGGCACCTGATCAGCCTCCCGATCCAGCAACTGGTCTACCGGCAGCTGATGTACATCGTCCTGCTGCAGTCCGCGATCACGGCGATGACCGGTGGCCGGCTGCGGTGGCAGAAGCTCCGGCGCACCGGCGAGGTCGCTGTCCCCGTGGAGGCCTGACCGTGACCGCATCCATCGACCCCGGGCGCACCCACGACACCGTCCAGTTGAGGGTCCCCGCCGTGCTGCGACAGGAGCCGGAGCCCGAGGCACCGCCCAAGCGCAACGGCGGCCGGGACCGCTATCTCGACCTGCTGCGCGCGCTGGCGCTGGGCCGCGTGGTGCTCTACCACAACTTCGGCTGGTTCTGGCTGCCCCTCGTCTTCCCGTCGATGGGCGTGATGTTCGCGCTGGCCGGCTCGCTGATGGCCCGCTCGCTCAGCCGTCCCGCTCTCGGCGTCATCCGCGGCCGACTGCGCCGGCTGCTGCCGCCGATGTGGCTGTTCGGCGCCGTCATGATCGTCCTCCAGATCCTCGACGGCTGGGGCCCCCACTCCGAGGGCCACCCCAACTGGTGGTGGGGCAAGCTGGCCTTCTGGATCCTGCCGCTGAGCACCCCGCCGTACGCGGACGAGCTGGCCGGCTTCCACCATCACGTGGAACACACCTGGGCCGCGCAGGTCATCGTCCCGCTCTGGTACCTCCGGGCCTACCTCTGGTACGTCCTGCTCTCACCGCTGATGCTCCGGGCACTGCGACGGTTTCCGGTGGTGACGCTGTTCACGCCCCTGGCGCTGACGATCGCCATGAACACGTTCTTCGCCGACCAGGAGTTCATCTACAGCCGGGTGTGGGAGACCGCCAACGACTTCACCGTGTTCGGCTCCTGCTGGATCCTCGGCATGGCCCACCAGGAGGGGCTGCTCAAGAAGATCCCGCAGTACGTCCTGCCGTCCATCGCGCCGCTGATCATGGTGGCCGGCCTCTGGTACCTGCAGACCCGGCCGGTCGATCCGACCCAACCGACCGACATCGAGTCCTGGCCGATCGCCCAGGCCCTGTGGTCCCTCGGCTTCGTCGCCATCCTGCTCCACATCAGCCCGTCCTGGGGGGAGTGGCCCAGGCCGCTGGAACGCTGGAACGGCCTGGTCGGCCTGCTCAACGCACGCGCTGTCAGCGTCTACCTCTGGCACGAGGTGGCGCTGGTCGTCGCCGTCCCGCTGATCGACCCGCTCTGGAGCGTCCGCTTCTTCTACACGAACCTCCAGTGGCTGCTGGCCAGCCCGTGGTTCACGCTGCTGGTGGCGATCCCGTTGCTCGGCCTGCTCGTGCTGACCTTCGGCTGGGTCGAGGACCTGGCCGCCAAGCGCTCGCCACGGCTCTTCCCGTACCCGCGCCGCCGACGGGGCAGGCGCCGGGCCGCCGACTGACGAGCCCGGCTTCGTCGAACGGGGTGCGGGCCCGCCCCTGCGGCCGGACGGCGAGCTGCGATGTCCGGATCTGAGACAAGCTCGTCATTGCGGACACGCACCGCAGGACGAATGATCGACGCATGCCCGCACCGCGAAGAGTCGTCATCATTGCGTTCCCCGGCGTCGAGCTGCTCGACGTCACCGGGCCCGCCGAAGTGTTCTCCGTGGCGACCCGGATCCTGGGACGAGAGGGGGCCGGTTACCGGGTGCAGATCGCGACGGCCGCTGGAGGCGAGGTGCCCACCTCCAGCGGGGTGCGGCTGATGTCCGACCTCACCCTGGACGAGGTGGACGGCAGGGTCGACACCTTGCTGGTGGCCGGTGCGATCACCCAGGACGGAGACAACGTCGAGGCGGTCATCGACCGGACGGTCAGCGCCTGGCTGCGCCGGGGAGAGCCCCGGGCCCGACGCGTCGCCTCGATCTGCGCCGGCGCCCATCTGCTCGCCGATGCGGGGCTCCTGAAGGGCTTGCGGGCCACGACGCACTGGCTGACCGCTGCGAAACTGGCCGCTGACCATCCGGAGACCACCGTCGACCCCGATCCCATCTTCATCCGTTCGGGACGGGTGTGGACCTGCGCGGGAGTCAGCTCCGGGATGGACATGGCGCTCGCGATGGTGGCCGAGGACCACGGCCAGGCCATCGCCCTCGCCACCGCCCGCATGATGGTCATGTACGTGAAACGCTCCGGCGGGCAGAGCCAGTTCAGCGTTCCCCTGTCCGTACAGGGTCCCCCCGACGACCCGGTGGAAGCACTGTGCCGGTGGATCGCCGAGCATCCCCGCGAAGACCTCTCCACCGAAGCCCTCGCCGCACGCATGAATCTGAGCGCGCGCCACTTCTCACGCCTCTTCGGCAGGCGTACGGCGAGCACTCCCGCCTCCTACGTCGAGACCGCGCGCCTGGAGGCGGCCCGCCGGCTGCTGGAGGAATCGGACCTGAGCCTGCCGGAAATCGCCGCTTCCAGCGGACTGGGCTCGGTGAAGACCCTGCACCGGTCCTTCCAGCGTCAGCTGGGGACCACTCCGGCCGAGTACCGCCGCCGCTTCCGTTAGCCCAGGCCGCGGCTCATCTATCCCGCCCCAGAAGGCCCCCCGGCGCCCGAGTGCCGTGGGGAACACCGGCCTGCCCCGAAACGAAATCAACCGCACCAGGGAGAACGGCACGATGTCGCACACGAAGGTCATACCGATCCCGGTCCTCGGCCGCCACGCGGTCAACGCGTACTTGCTGCTGGGCCGGCGCCCCGTCATCGTCGACGCCGGAACGCCCGGCAGCGCGCGCAAGATCTACGATCAGGTCGCCGCGCACGGGGTGGACCCCGCGGACATCGCCCTGATCGTCATCACGCACGGCCACATCGACCACTTCGGCTCCGCGGCCGAGCTGCACCGGTTGACCGGGGCTCCCGTTGCCGGTCACATCGCCGACCTCGAACCCTTCCGAACCGGCCGGGTCCGCGAGCCGTACCTGCCCACCGGCCCCATGGGCCGCCTCATGAACCGGAACAAGAATCTCCACGTCCGCGCCGAACCCCTCGAACCGGACGTCCTGGTCCGAGGCGAGACGAGCCTCGACGACTTCGGAATCGCGGCGCGCATCATGCCCACGCCCGGACACACCGCCGGCTCGGTCTCCGTCATCACGCACACCGGTGACCTGGTCGCGGGAGACCTGGTGGCCAATTCCTTCATGGGCCTCATACCGGGGAAGCCGGCCAATCCGCCCTTCCACGACGACCCGCTCGGCAACCTCGCCAGCCTGCGCGAGATGCTCGCCCTCAACCCCACACGCCTCCACGTGGGCCACGGGACCCCGCTCGACCCCGGCCGCGTACGGCGCTGGGCGACCCGCGAAGAGCGCCGCCTCGCCCGCCTCGCCGCCCGGGGGCGTCTCACCACCAGGGCGGACGGCGTCAAGGGCGGGAAGGCGTCCTGACCGCCGTCGTCGGGCTGTTCAAGAAGCCGATCGCGACCGCGCCCCACCAGGCCTGGACACCGTTGAGCGAGAGCACCAGGGCGACGGCTGGCAATGGTCGCCGCTGCCGCGGTCCTCGGCGCCGGGGGATGGGACCCGGAACCCGGGGCAGACGGCGTAGGGACGGTTCGTCGCTCAGGAGGTGGTGGCGGTGCGCGGTACGAAGGTTCTGGATTCCTTTCCTGCCGGTGATCCGTACGGGAGCTGGCCCGCGGAGGAGTACGCGGCCCGGTGCCGGGAGCGGGGCCAGAGGGCGACCGTGGTGATGGACCTGGACCGGGACGCCTTCCTCGTCGTGGCACCCGACACGGAGGCGATGCGAAACGCCGCGTAGCCCCGCCCCGGTCACCTCGC
The DNA here is from genome assembly GCF_033794505.1 of Streptomyces sp. MB09-01. Taxonomy (NCBI): domain Bacteria; kingdom Bacillati; phylum Actinomycetota; class Actinomycetes; order Kitasatosporales; family Streptomycetaceae; genus Streptomyces; species Streptomyces sp. MB09-01. Next base: position 38,329 of record NZ_JARAYQ010000014.1, read on the forward strand.
CCGGTCACCTCGCCCAGTGCACGCGCCCGAGATGGATCAGGCGCAGCTGGGCGAGGGCCGTATCGGTGGCGGCCGACCAGTCCTCGCCCCGGAGGGATGCGGTCAGGAACGCCGAGGCCGTCATGAACATGTGATCCACCAGAAGCCGCGACAGCATCGTCACGTCGTCGGTCTCCCAGCCCGCGCTCACGCGGTCGGAACCGAGCGCGATGCCTATCTCGTCGGCGAAGACGTCGAGTTGTGCGGCGATGGCCTCGCGCACCGCCGGTACCCCGCCGTGGCGTTCGCGGACCAGGAAACGGACGTGCGCGGGCTGGTCGCGCACGAGTTCGGCGATGAGCCGCACCGCGGCGTCGCCGCGCCGGTCGGCGTCGCGGGTCGCGGCGAGGATCTCCCGCACTGTCCCGTGCAGGCTGGCCAGTGCCTCATCGACCAGCGCAATTCCCAGCTCGTCCATGCCCCGGAAGTGCCGGTAGAAGGCGGTGGGGGCGACTCCGGCGGACCGGGTCACTTCCCGCAGGCCGAGGCTGCCGAGGCTGCGCTCCGCCAGCTCCGACAGGGCCGCATCGAGGAGGGCGCGTCGGGTGCGGCGGCGCTGGGTCTCGCGAAGGCCGGTTTCTGCACTCATGAAGCGAAGTCAACCGCCTCACAGTTGTCCGCCGCCAGCATGATGCGAACTGGACTGGGTAGTCAGTGAACAACTGTTACCTGAACGGAGGACGTCTCATGCTCTTCCTCGTAGGTGCGTTACTGGTGCTCGGCGTCGTCCTCGGCGTCGTGGCCCATGTACCCGCGCCCGTCAGCGCGGTCGCCGGTCTCGCCATCGCACTCTGGCTCGCCCTCTTCGCCGCACGGGAGCACCTCCTCGGCCGCCGCCGGGGCGGACGGCTCGACCACGACCGCGGAGGTGTCCGATGAGCCCACGGGCGGATTCCCGTACCGCAGCCCGGATCCCGGCCCGTACCCGTGACGCCGATGCGATGGCCGTCACCGGCTTCGTCCTCGGCTTGGTGGGGCTGCTCGTGATGAACCTGATCCTCGGACCGATCGCCGTCGTCCTCGGCGCCCTCGCACTGCTGCGGCACACGACCAGGCCCGGCCGGGCCCGCCTGGCCATCGGCCTGGGCCTGGCCGACGTGGTGCTCCTCGCCTGCCTCGTCACCGCCGACGGGACCTGGTCGTGGAGCCTGACCTGAGCCACCCGGCCCGGAGGCGGCCCGAGGCGAGTTCAGGGGCGGCCCGCCACGACCGGGGCGACACTGGCGGAGTGGGCGACAGCGAACGGGATACGGAGCAGCGCTTGGAGCGCGTCATCCTGGAGCTGCTGGAGCGTCGCGGGCCGACCGCGACGATCTGCCCCTCGGATGCCGCGCGAGCCGCGTATCCGGGCGAGGACGACGGATGGCGCGCGCTCATGGAACCGGCGAGGTGCGCGGCCCGGCGGCTGGTCGAGGCCGGCGAGGTGGACATCACCCAGGGCGGGCGTCCCGTCGATCCGGGCACGGCCCGCGGTCCGATCCGGATCCGCCGCCACCGATGAGTTGTGCGGCGGCGGCCGGTCTACCTCTCGTCAGCACGCCGAGCGGAACAGTCGCCCCGGAAGGGTGAGGAACATGAAGTACATGATCCAGATGAACGTACCGGCAGCCGAGTGGGACGCCGTCATGTCGTCGTACTCCGACGAGGACATGCAGGCCATGTTCGCCCACATGGACGCCCTCAACAACGAACTCACCTCCGCCGGGGAATGGGTGGACGGGCAGGGCCTCGGCGGCCCCGCGCTGGTCAAGACGGTGCGGGCCGGGAGCGACGGCCGGCCCCAGGTGACCGACGGGCCGGCCCGGGCGGGAGACATCCTGGCCGGGTACTGGGTCGTCGACGTCAAGAGCGAGGAACGGGCCCTGGAGATCGCCGCACGGGCGTCGGCCTGCCCCGGACCGGGTGGGAAGCCCGGCAACGACCCGGTCGAGGTGCACCCGATCTCCGAGGCCCCGACGGCAGCCTGAGCCGCCGGCCCGGCCCGGCCCGGTCCGGTCCGGCCCGGCTCGTTCCGGCTCGGTGAGGCGCCGCACGTCTGGGGCCGGTGAGGTGAACCTGTACGTCGGACGGCGGCGGGGCGGGTGGCAGCAGTGGCAGTCCCCCGAGGCGCACTCGAGGCTCGGTTCCGGGGGCGAGCGCGAGGAAGGGGCAGCAGGCAATGTCACAGGCCAATGAGGAGGGCGTCGCCGACCGCCCGTTCGGTACGGTGGACCGGCGTCGGAGTCGAGCCGGACACCTGGGGACCGCGCTCAGGCGGACCAATCTGCTACCGGCGTTCCTGGTGCTCACGGCCATGACGGTCGCCCTGTGGCTGATGGGTATGCCGTTCCTCCAGGCCCTGACGATCTCCACCGGAGTGAAGATCGCGGTGGCTCTGCTCGAACTCCGCCGGCTGCCCACCCACGGCGACGAGCCGCCGTCCTAGGAACGGCCGCGCCGCCCCTCCGCCCACGGTGGCAGGATGCCCCGGACGGGGGATGGCCACTGGGGAGTGAGGTGGGGGACATGTGGGAGGCGCTGGACGCGGTGGACTGGCGGGCGCTGGAGGCGGTGGGGCCGGACCGTCCGGCCACCGACGTGCCGAAGGTGCTGCGCCGGATCGCCGGGGCGGATGCCACCACCCGTCCGGAGGCGGTGGAGCGGGCGTCCGGAGACCTGCAGGACCTCCTGCTGGCCCCGGAGCGGACTCCGGGGCGCGGCACCGACGTGGGCACGGCTGCGCTGCCGTTCGTGGTGGGCCTCGCCCTGGCCCCGGAAACGGCCGCACGGCCGGCCCTGGTCGATCTGCTGGCGCACCTGGCGTGCGACGGCGCGGCCGACTCCGCACGGGCAGCGGCGTGGCGGCGGCAGTGGCCCCGTCTGCGGAAGCTGTTCGACGACGGGGATCCCGTGGTGCGGAGGACCGCGCTCCAGTTGATCGCCGACCGGACCGGCCCCCTGCTGGAGCGGTGGTACGAGGAGACGGACCTCTCGGTGCGGGTGACCCTCTTGCTGGCGCTGGGCCGGGCCGCGGCCGCCGAGGAGCCTACGGAGCCTACGGACACCACCGAGGCCACGGACGCCGAGGTACGGGCCGTGCTGGACGGCGCACTCCACGGCGAGAACCCGGTTCTGCGGGTGGCGGCCGTGATCGCCGCAGCTTCTCTGGACCCGCAGGCCGTGCTGCGTGCCCGCCCCATGCTGTTGGAGATCCTCACCGATCCCGTACTCGCCCCGGAGTTCGGGCAGGTCTGGTACACCCTGGACTGCGACACACCGTACGAGCGCAACGACGTCGCGGCCTGGGTCGTGGAACTGCTGGAGTCCGACCCGACGGTGGCGACCTCGTTCGTGGCCGCACTGGCCGAGACCGGGATCCGGATCGGCGATGCGGAGCTGCGCCGGTGCGCGCTGGACGAGGCGTGGCGGCTGTTGTCGGTCCGGCCCTCCGCGGCAGCGGCCGTACTGCAGCTGGCGGCCGGGCTGCTGGCCGACCCGGACGACGACGTGCGCTACAAGGCCGCGCACCTGCTGGCGGTGCTCGGTCCCAGGGCGGCCCCGTACGCCGACCGGCTCGCCGCCCTCCTCGAAGACCCCGGCGAATCGCGGTTCTTCGACGGCACCGTCGGTGACCACGCGCGGTGGGCCCTGACCCGGATCGGGGACCTTCGGGCCCTGCCCGATCTCGTCGAACGGCTCGTCGCGCCCTACCGGGACATGCAGGGCCGAGGCTATGCCCTGAGCGACCCGCGGCAGCCGGACGTCGCCGACGTCCTCCGGCCCCTGCGCGCGCACGCCGGAGTGCTCCTGCCCGCGGTACGAGAAGCCTTTCGGGACGAGGTCTCCCGCGCGGGGTGGCTGGTCGGGGACCTCCGAGAGGTCCTCCACACGTGGGGCGAGAAGCCGCTGCTGCCCGGTGAGCTCGAGCCGTACCCGTACCGGTGGGAACCACCGGAGCTGGAACCGGCGCAGGCGGAGGCGACGGTGCTGGCGTACGCCACCGACGGGCAGTGGCACTGGACGCTCGCCACCGCCCTCGACGTGCTCGCCCGGCCTGGACACCTCGCCCCACCGGTCCGGGAAGCACTCACGGCACTGGCGGGCGCGGACCGCCGACACTCGGAGTACGGCGACTACCGGGCGTTCCTCGAGGACGAGGAGATCCGGGCACGCATCGACAGGGTGCTTGCGCTTCCGTAGCGCCGCCCTCGCGACGCGCACGGGACGGTCGGAGCGTCAGGGCGAGGGAGGACCAAGGAGGGCCGGGGTCCGGACCGTTCGGGCGGGCCGGGCGATGACGCATCGTCCCGGTGCCGTTTCCTAGGCGGACCGGCGGCGCAGAGCCCGGCGAACCCCGTACAGGACGACGAGCAGCACGATGACGACGACCACGACGATCAAGAGATTCTTGAACAGGCCGCTCTTCTTCTTGCTCTTCTTCTTGCCCTTCTTGGTCCCGGTGATGGCCCGGGCCTGGGACGACATCGGTGCCTGGAGACCGGTTGCCACGCCGGCGCCGGCGAGGACACCACCCTGCGGCAGCGCCGCGGCGGCAGGAGCCTGCCGGGCGGCCGGAGCGGCCGCCGAGGCGGTTGCCGCAGGACCCAGGAGCAGCCCGGCGAGCACCAAGAGCGGGACGATCGCTGCCGCGACCCTCGGGCGTTTCTTCGGATTGCTGTTCGTTGTCACTGTCTCCCCTGTTCTCCCCTGCCCGAGCCGGGCCCGGCGGGATCCGGAAGGCCGGGGCTCGAAAGCATCGTCGACGAGTTCGACCGCCCCGGCAAGGACATGGGCTGCTCCGGGCGCCGGATCGTCGACGCGAGGATCCACCTGCGCAACGGCCCCTCAGTTCTTCGCGGCGGCCTCGGCATTGCGCCAGACCGTCAGGTCGACGCTGATGAAGGCGGTCTCGTTCTTGCCGCCCGACCTGCCGCGGAAGGTCGCCAGGGTGATGTGGCCGGCCTTGCTCAGCACGCAGACCTCCGACCCGTCCGTGAGCTGGTCGAGGCCGATCTTCTCGGTGAAGCGGGTCACGGCGCGGCAGGTCTCCAGGGAGCCCTTCTCGGAGTTGTTCAGCAGGACGAGCTTGCCGTTCCTGGTACCGAACTTCTCGTCCCCGAACAGGATGTCCCGGTAGTAGAAGAGGTCGCCGTGCCCGTAGAGCACCCCGGCGCCGGTCGGCTCCTCGGCCGGACGCGGCGGATTGTCGGCGAACATCAGCTGGTGGTTCTGGGGCACGTCGATGCCCTGGTACGAGACCGGCTGCGGGTCGGGCCGCTTCTGCGAGGTGCTGCCGCCGCCCGACGCCTTGTCGCCCCCGCCCTTGCCGGAGCCGTCCGGCAGCAGGGACCCGATGACCGCGAGCCCGATGACCGCCGCCGCCACCGCCCCGATGACGATCAGCCCCGTCCGCTTGGCGCGCGGCGGAGCGGGCGGACCGGGAACGAAGCCCTGGGTGTGGAACGGCGGCGGCATGCTGTGGCCCGGGGCGTACGTGGGCTGCGTGTACTGGGGTTGGCTGTACTGCGGCCGGTTGTGCTGCGGCGGCGGATACGAAGCCTGCGCGTACGGGGGCGGCGTCGGGTAGCCCGGCGGCACGGCGCCCGGCGCCCCCGGCGCCGGAGCTGTCTGCGTCGGCGCGGCGGCCACACCGGTCGGCGGGTACCCGGGCGAGGCGGCGGGTGCCGCAGGCGCAGCCGGGGCGGCCGGTGAGTGCGGCGAGACCTCCGTCGGAGTCGGCGTCGGAGTCGGCGCGGCCGTCGGCGGCTGCGGCGGCGGGGTGGGCGCCGGCGCGGGCAGCCGCAGCCGCTCGGTGAGGGAACCGGCGACGGCCTGCGGCAACCAGTCCTCGCCCTGGCGCAGCGGGGCCTCCGAGGCCGCGTTGCACAGCTCGATGACCTCGGCCAGGGTCGGGCGGTCGGCCGGATCGCGGCTGAGGCAGCGGGTCACCACCGGCCGCAACTCCTCCGGCAGGGCGCTGAGGTCGGGGTCCTCGTGCACGATCCGGTAGAGCACCGCGTGCGAGGGCCCGTCGCCGAAGACAGAGGCCCCGATCGCGGTGAAGGCCGCGATCTGCCCGAGGGCGAAGACGTCGGTGGCCGGGGTGACCGTGCCGGCCGAGGCCTGTTCGGGCGCCATGAACGCCGGGGTGCCGACGCTGACGCCGGTACTGGTCAGAGCGGTGGAGTCGGCGGCCCGGGCGATGCCGAAGTCGATGACGCGCGGGCCGTCGGAGGCGAGCAGCACGTTGGCGGGCTTCAGGTCCCGGTGGACGATGCCCGCGCCGTGGATGACGTGCAGCGCCTCGGCGACCCCGACGGTCAAGAGCAGCACGCTGCGCACCGGCAGCGCGCCGTGCCGGGCGACGGCGTGGGCGAGCGAGGGGCCGGGTACGTAGGCGGTGGCCAGCCAGGGCTGGGGGCCCTCGGTGTCCGAGTCGATGACCGGTGCGGTGTAGAGCCCCTGGACCCGCTCCGCGGCCCGCACCTCCTGTTGGAAGCGCCGCCGGAACTCGGGGTCCTCGCTGAACTCGGGCCGGATCACCTTGATGGCGATGGGCCGACCGCCCGGCGTGTAGGAGAGGTAGACCTTGCCCATGCCGCCCGCGCCCAGCACGGCCGCCAGGCGGTAGCCGCCCACGACGGCCGGGTCGTCCGCCTTGAGCGGCTGGAAGAAGTCGGCGGAAGGTGCGCTGCCCATGGGATCCATCTCTGATTGCGGCGATGCAGCACCTGCCGGCGCCCCGAAGTCAACCGAGAGCGTACCCAATGCCAGGACCACCCCGCCCCGGACCACCGGACCGGCTCAGGCAGTTGGTGGATCGGGCCGCGGCGTCGCGGGCACCGGTCCCGGCGGTAAGGTCGGCGACCGCCTGCGCGCGAACCCCGCGGCCGGTCGCCGCGGTGCCGAGTCCGGCCGCCTCTTCGGTAGGCCGTCGATCGCGTCTGGAGGGCTGTTGCGAGGGCGCTCCTGGTTGTTCGTCACGCAACGACCTCGGACGCGGTCGTGCTCGACTCCGCTGACCCCCCTCGGAAGGGACCCTCTAGGATGTCGGCCGCGCGTTGATGTCACATGCGGTTGACGTCACGCTGGGGCGTGCCCATGCGCAGTCGTGCGTCCGTGAGCCGCCCGACCGGATGCGTCCGGGTAGCTGTTCCTACGGGGGAGAACTTCGGTGTTCGGAATCATCAGGCCATGCCGTCATCGCCTGGGCGAGGGCTTGCGTACCGAGTGGATGGCGCATCTGTGCGGGCTGTGCCTGACCTTGCGCAGCGAGTACGGCCAGTTCGCGAGGGTGGCCACCAACTACGACGGGCTGATCGTCTCGGTGCTGACCGAAGCGCAGTCGGAGCGTACCGGGGACTGGCGGCGAGGTGCCGGACCGTGCCCGCTGCGCGGGATGCGGTCGGCGGACGTGGCGCAGGGTGAGGGTGCGCGGCTGGCGGCGACGGTGTCGCTGGTGCTGGCCGCAGCGAAGATGCGTGACCACGTGGCCGATGGCGACGGCCTGGTGGGGCGCCGCCCGGTGGCGCTGGCGGCACGCCGGATCGCCCACAACTGGGACCGTGCGGGCGTCGCAGGCGGCGAACGACTCGGCTTCGACACCGCGCTGCTGCTCCGGGCGGTCGAGCGCCAGCCGGACATCGAGCGGTCGACCCGCCCCGGTGGCTCGCTGCTGACGGTCACGGAGCCCGCGGAGACGGCCACCGCCGCCGCCTTCGCGTACACCGCAGTGCTCACGGACCGCCCGGGCAACGCCGAGCCGCTGGCGGAGGCCGGCCGTCTGTTCGGTCGGCTGGCGCATCTGCTGGACGCGGTGGAGGACCTGGACGCGGACGAGGCGTCCGGCGCGTGGAACCCGATCGCCGTGACCGGCGCGGACCGCGCCGAGGTGCGCGGGCTCTGCGACGACGCCGTCCGTGGCATCCGACTCGCCCTGTCCGACGCTGTTTTCGTCGACGGTCGGCTGGTACGGGTGCTCCTGGGCGGCGAGTTGGAGCGTGCCGTCGATCGGGTCTTCGACCCTCGACACCGTCACCATCAGCACCGCCGCCAGGTGCGGGGCCTGCGCATGCTGCCCTGGCTGGGACGCCGTGCGGAGGCGGAAACGCCCTCGGGGACCGGCACGGGCACGGCCTGCGGCGTAGGGGAGCTTGCGGGCGCGGCCCCGGAGGGCGGGGCGATGGCGTCGGGCCGGCCGTCGGAGGGGCAGTGCCGGCGGTGTGGCGAGTGGGGCCGGTTGTGCGGCGATTGCAGGTTGTGCTCCAGGTGCTGCCGCTGCAACGAAGACGCCGGCCAGGATGACGGAGAGCCCATCCAGTTCGGCGACGGCAACCGCAACGGCGGCTCGAACCGCGACGGTTCCGGCAGGGACGGTTCCGGGAGTGACGGCTGGTTCGGCGGCCAAGGCGGCGGCAACTCGGGTGGCTCCTCCGGCGGTTCTGGCGGCGGTCACGGGTCCAGTGGCTCCGGTGGTTCCGGTGGTTCCGGCGGTTCCGGCGGTGGCTCGGGTGACGGCTGCGGCGGCGGTGGCTGCTGCAATCCGTGCAAGTGCTGCTGCGACTGCTGCGACTGAAACGACGGATGAGCCCGGTTCCCCGCCCGGTGGGGAACCGGGTGCCGAACTACTCGGCACTGTGCGTCGACGACGGCGTACGCACCGGCTGTACCGCCTACACCCGTGCGACCCGGCCCCGCTGAAGCTTCAGCGGGGGGTGGTGACCAGCCTGGAAGCGCAGCAGGGTGGACGGCTGAATGGACAAGCCGGCGCTGACCGAGGCCCGCTCGGCAGATCTTCCGGCGGCCTTCGAGGGCGGCCTCGTGGCACGTGGCCGCGAGTGCTGCAGCGGGGGCCGCATGGGGGGCGGCAGCGCGGCGGAAGACCTCGGTCCAGGCGCCCGGAAGGAAGGGTGCTCGCTGCCGGTCGTCCTGGATCTCGGCGCCGGCCCGACTCGCGAAGCCGTGTCCCGGCCGTTCCGGGTCGGCAAAATGGTTTGAGCTCGGGCGGCGGCACCGACAGGATGGGAGAACACCGATGAGTTCTTCCCGGCGCCGCAGTCTGTCAGTGTGACCTGCCCACGTGCGGAGGACACTCACAGGACGGAAGGCACCATGCCCGCACCACACGCAACACCCACCCTCTCGCCCGCCCGCGTCACCGCCGTGCTGCGGATTCTCGTGCTGTCCACGTTCGTCGTCCTCCTCAACGAGACGATCATGGTCAACGCGATCCCGCGGCTCATGCGCGATTTCGAGGTCACCGCGGCAGCCGCAGGGTGGCTGTCCACGGCCTTCATGCTCACCATGGCTGTCGTCATCCCGGTGACGGGCTGGTTCCTCCAGCGCGTGACGACTCGGACCGCCTTCGGCCTCGCCATGGCACTGTTCCTCGCCGGCACGGCTCTGGCCGCGGCCGCGCCCGCCTTCCCCGTACTGCTGGCCGCCCGCGTCATCCAGGCCAGCGGCACCGCCGTCATGATGCCGCTGCTCATGACGACGCTGATGACCCTCGTGCCCCCGCACGACCGCGGCCGCGTCATGGGCAACATCACCCTCGTCATCTCCGTCGCACCCGCCCTCGGCCCCGCCGTCTCCGGTGTGCTGCTGCAGCTGGGGTCATGGCGCCTGCTGTTCTTGGCCGTGCTTCCCATCGCCGGAGCCATGGCCCTGTTCGGCCGGCGCAAACTGGTCAACATCGGCGAGCCGCAGGCCGGCCCGATCGACTGGTTGTCCGTCCCCCTGGCGGCAGCGGGCTTCGGCGCCCTGGTCTACGGCCTGAGCGGGCTCGGTGCCGGGGACGAGGCCCAGGCCCCCGTGCCCCCGGAGGCCACGACCCTGGTCGGCGCCGTGCTGGTAGGCCTGTTCGTATGGCGACAGCTGGCACTGCAGCGCTCGTCCGCACCGCTGCTGGACCTGCGGGCTCTGACGTTCCGTCACTTCTCCGTGGCCCTCGCCCTGATGTGCCTGTCCTTCATGGCCCTCATGGGTGCGTTCATCCTGCTGCCGATCTATCTGCAGGAGGTGTGCGGCCTGACCTCACTGCAGACCGGGCTGCTCCTCATCCCCGGCGGCGTGACCATGGGCCTGCTCGGACCACAGGTCGGCAAGCTCTACGACCGATTCGGCGCACCACGCCTGGTCGTACCCGGAGCCGTACTCACGGCGCTTTGTCTCGCGCTGTTCGCCCTCACGGGCGAACAGACCTCGCCCTGGCTGGTGCTCGCCCTTCACGTGGCCCTCAGTGCGGGCATGGCGTTCGTCTTCACCCCCGTCTTCACCTCCGGCCTGTCCGTCCTGCCGCCGCACCTCTACCCCCACGGCTCCGCCATCCTGGGCTCGCTCCAACAAGTCGCGGCCGCCGCCGGCACCGCCCTGGTCATCAGCGTCATGTCGGGACGGGCCGCCGCGGCAGCAGCCGACGGCGCCGACACCACCGGCGCCCTCGCCACGGGCATCCGGTGGGGATTCGGCATCGGCGCCGTGCTCGGCGCCCTGGCCGTGCTGGTCGCGTTGCTGATCCGCACCCCGCCCGCTCCGCAACAGCCTGCGTCGGAAGCCCAGGACGAGGACGGCACCACGGCGAACAAAACCGCCCACACACCCACCTGACGCCCTGGAGGACCGGCCCGGTGCTCGCCGCGACGAGGGGGGCACGGATCGACCGCGGCCCATGACCCGTCCGGTCGGACCCGGCGACCAGCAGCGCCGGGTCCGCTGGCGGCCTGGCCTGTCTGCGGTGGGCAAGGGCGAGCAGGGCAGGGACTGGGACTCGTTCTCCAGCGGACGACGGCGACGAGCGGATGTCCTTCACCTGGTACCCGGACCGGGAGTACTTCACCGGCGGCGCCGGCATGCCCTGCGCCTACGACCCGCAGGGGAAGCACGGGGACGCCGGCCCTGCCGGGGACGGCCAGAGGCCACCCGCCTTCGTGCCCGCACAACGGGACCAGCGGGCGGCCCGCCCTAGGGTCACGAGGTGACGGGGGCGGGAGCGGACGTCACGCGCTCTGCCCGACAGCCTTCGGCCTTGTGGCCCGGTCGGCCATGCCATCGCGTCCTCCGGCATGCAGACCGGCGCCGACGTACTAGGCGTTGCTCCACCCGGTTGTGCTGGAATACGAGTCGAGCAGGTCCACGACGAAGACCAGGGTCGAGCCCGCCGGGATCAGCGGCGAGGGCGACTGATTGCCGTAGCCGAGACGCGGGGGAACGATGATCTCGCGCCGGCCGCCGACCTTCATCCCCCTCACCCCCCGGTCCCAGCCCTTGATGACCCTGCCGCTGCCCAGGGCGAACTTGAACGGCTGGCCCCGTTCCCAGGAGGCGTCGAACTCCTTCCCGGACTCGAAGGCCACCCCCACGTAGTGGACCTTGATCACCATGCCCGGCTTCGCCTCGGCTCCGTTCCCGACGACCAGGTCCCGGATGGTCAGCTCGGTAGGAGCGTCACCCTTAGGAACGTCGACCTCGGGCTTCGTCAGTTCACTCATTGCAGCCTCATCACTCTCCGTCGACAATCCCCGCACGGACCGGCCGGACCCATGGACATCCCATGCCGTAGTGGTCACGCTACCGAGAATGCCGATCCCCGGAGCACACCGCGTCCACCGGCCACACGTGATGATCTTTCACATGGCCGATGAACGCCGACCGCGTCGTGGATCAGCCCAGGAAATCGCACAGGAGGCGCCTGACGGGCAAAAGCCCAGGTCAGGCGCCTCCTTTTGTACCTCTAGAAGAAGCCGAGCTTCTTCGGGGAGTAGGAGACCAGCATGTTCGTGGTCTCCTGGTGGTACAGCAGCTGCACCCATGCTGACCAGGGCAAACGGCAGTTGGTATGGCTCCTTGGAGGAGGCTCGTCCGGAAATGGTCCGGATCGCGGAGCGTGCGGTCCTGGGGCGGCGGGATGGGGTGGGGCGGGAAGTTCTGGTAGCGATGGGGAGCGGGGAGCCCGGCGCAGTCAGGCGAGCTGGGGTCCTGCCCTCCACGATGTCCCTGGCGACAAGCGTGCCCCGCCGGCCCGAGTTCGCGGCCGCCGTTATATCGGGCCCACGAGCAAGGCGATGTCCGCGTCTTTCGAGTCGAGGGCTGTGCGGTGCACGTCACGGATTCCCGGGCCCAGTTCGTACGCGGCGATGCGATGAGGCTGCCGTTCCCGGACGGCGGGCGTCGGTGGCGAACAGCGGCTTCGTCCCTGCTCCTGACCGGCCGTCGCAGGGATGGCCCGCATCCTGCGCCCTGGCGGCACGCTCCCCGCGTACCTCTGGGATTACACCCAGGGAGGCATGGAACTCATCCGCTACTTCTGGGAACCGCAGTCTCCCTGGACGAGGGCAGTCGGGAGCTGGACGAGTTCCTGCGAGCGGCCGGCCTGGCGGACGTGGAGGTCGACGAGATCAACATCGCCACACGCTTCAGGAATTTCGACGACTACGGGGCCCCGTTCCTGGGCGGGCAAGGGCATGCCCCGTCGCTCGCTTCACTGTCGCAGAAGGGGGGCAGGTCCTCTGTCTGGTGGGCCCCGCTCCGGTTACGGGCCTCACGTCCCCTTCGGGGAGGCGGGTGGCAGGCGACGGCAGGACGTCCGCGCCACCGGACCCGCCCGCACCGCTGCTCCGCCGCCACGGGCGGCTCCGGGCTGTCCGCCACGGCAGGTGTGTGCAGCTGCGCAGATTCAACGGAGGCCCGGCCCTCCACGGCACCGGCGGCTCCGGGTGCGGATCCGATCCGGCAGCAGGACCGTGCCCGCGAGTGCGCCGTAAGCCAGCTCGTCAGGCGCCCACAGAACGCGCGACACCCCGCGCCCGGCAGGAACGGCTGATGGTGGCCGAGGTGGCGGGACGCTCACGCCGGGCCCGGCTGAACCGGGCCGCGCTCCGAGCAGCCCGGTTCGACGGGGCGCTTCAGGCGGGACGTGATCCGGGAGCGCATGGAGGGTATCTACTCGGCCGGCACCCTGAGGGAGCTGCGCGACTTTGTCCGGGCTTCCACCGGTCGCCCGGACTGGGATTTCACCTCGTGGCGCCGGACGGGTGTGGCGCCGAAACGTGAATGGCGCCCGGTTGGAGGATCGGGCGCCATTCACTGAGAGCCGTGCCGCGGGCTGACCGTACCGCGCGACCACGACCAGCACGAAGGAGATGGGCAAGCTCCGCTATGTCGTGGAGCAGACCTCGCCCTATTCCACCAGTTCAAACGACTCGCCGTCCGCTGGGAACGCCGCACCGAACTCTACGACGCCTTCGTCTCCATCGCCTGCGGCCCTCATCTACGGGCGACGCCTCAAGCGAGCCCAACCGTGATCGTGTTGGGAGCTCCCAGCGACGCGTACGGAGTACTACCGCTTGCACACCCAGTGTGACCCCGCCTAGCTTCGCAATCAGTGTGTGCTTGCCCGGGCTTCGTTCAGTTTACGTAACTGATGGAGTCCGGCAAATGGAAGCTAATTCACCAGTCCGGCTGCCAGGTCACAGCATTAGCCGACTGTACTGCCGCATGACCGGATCGCGGTCTGCGCCGAGAGTCAAGGAGAAGACCATGAAGAAGACCATTCTTGTCGTGGTGTGCGTGGCAGCGGCTACAGTCTTCCCGGTAGTGCCCAGCCAGGCAGCTCAGGTCGTACTCGTTGTGGATGACAACGGAGCGCAATGCCCGGGGGCAGCTTTCACCACGATCCAGGCAGCGATTACCGCGGCCTCGCCGGGAGACGAGATCAGGGTCTGCGCCGGCACATACAATGAGGTTGTCACCGTGAACAAGGCGAACTTGCGGTTGGTCGGACCGGCCGCCGCCCCCAGAGGGACAGCGTGCCGCCAGGCCGGAGCTCCGGATCCGACTAGGCAGGCAATCATTCAGTCGGCGGACGGTTCAGGCACTGTCCGCTTGGCGGAGAACGGCATCAGGTTCTCCCGCTTCACCGTTCAGAACAATACCTCGAGTTATGGCATTGTCATGAGTGCGGCACACTCGGGCCACCAAGTGCGGCAGAACTTGATCCAGGGTAATGTGTTCGGAGTCTATTTCAACTCCAGCGGCGCAATCCTTTCCGAGGTTGAACAGAACTGTATTCGCCAGAACAATGAACCCGGTTCCGCAAGCGGCAATGGAGTCTACTCGGATGCGGGCTTGAAGAACGCGGACATCGAAGATAACACCTTTTCCGGTAACGAGAACTCTGGTGTCCTTCTGGACGCACTGGCACCCGGAGGAGTCGATAATGTCAGAGTAAACAGAAACACATCCTTGGAGGACAGGGCCTTTGCGTTCATCTTCAAGTCCAGCAACGTCGCCGTAGGGAGCAACATCATCCGGGACAACTTTGGCGCCCCCGGGATCTTCTTCGGCGACAGCAATACGAACTTGAGGATCACCTCCAATATCATTGAGAGGGGCTTCCTGGGCGTGCGGGCCAACGCCTTTGGCCTCTCGCCCAACACCAACGTCACCATCACCGGCAACATCATCAGAAACTCCGAATCAAGCACCGTCGGCCACGGCATCAGCGTGGCAGCGAACTCCCTCGCGAACTCCGTCATCTCCCGCAACACCGCCACCGGCAACGCGGGCGACGGCATCCGCATCGATGCCGGCGGCAACGGGGGCAACACCATCAGCTTCAACGTCGCCCGCGGCAGCGGCATGCTCGACTGCCGCGACAACACCACCGGCACCGGCACCGGTGGCACGGCCAACACCTGGGTTCGCAACATTGGCCCGAGCGCGGCCCCTCCCAGCATCTGCCTCTGATCGAACTGCTGAGCCCGGATCCACCGGCTCGATGCCTGTGGATAGTACTCCAGCCGTAGATCGTGATCTCGCTGGTGAAGGCCGGCACTGAGACGGATGCGGGCACCACTGATCATCGGCGTGTGAAGACTGAAGATCGTGCCGTAGCCGCGGGCCACAGCGTGGCCCCTGTCCGCTGGCGGGAGGCGTTTGAATGCCTGATGGGCCGGATCGCCGGTCGGTTCGTCCGGGTTGAACCCCGGCGTCGGGTACGGCAGTTGATGCTTGGCCTGCTGGCGGACCTGCCGCGCAAGAACTGTTGGACGATCGCCGAGCATGTCGGGGACGCCACCCCGGACGGGCTGCAGCACCTGCTAGGGCGGGCGAAGTGGGACGCCGACCTGGTCCGCGACGACCTGCGCAACTACGTGCTCGAGCACCTCGCGGACGACCAAGCGGTTCTGGTGGTCGACGAGACCGGCGACCTGAAGAAGGGCACCTGCACCCTGGGCGTGCAGCGCCAGTACACCGGCACCGCGGGCAGGGTAGAGAACGCCCAGGTCGCCGTCTACCTCACCTACACCTCCCGGCACGGTCACGCTGGCATCGACCGCGCCCTATACCTGCCCAAGTCCTGGACCGGCGACGTTGACCGACGCGAACAGGCCGCCGTCCCAGAAGAGGTCGGCTTCGCGACCAAGCCTCAGTTGGCCCAGCAGATGATCGAGCGCGTCCTGAATGCCGGAGCCCCGGCCGCGTGGGCGGCCGGCGACGAGGTCTACGGCGACAACACGAAACTGCGGGCCGCTTTGGAGGCACGCGGGCTCGGCTACGTGCTCGCGGTCTCGTGCACCCACCGCATCCCCACCGCGGCCGGCACCCAGCGCGCCGACCACCTCGCCAAACGGATCCCGCGCCCGGCCTGGCAGAAAGTGTCCGCCGGACAAGGGGCGAAGGGACACCGCTACTACGACTGGGCGTTGGTCGCCATCACCGCAGGTGATCCGACGGGCCATCAGCACCTGGTGATCCGCCGCAACCGCACGACCGGCGAGCTGGCCTACTACCGCTGCTACTCGGCCCGCCCGGTGCCGCTGTCCACGCTGGTCAGGGTCGCGGGAAGCCGATGGACGGTGGAGGAGACGTTCCAGAGCTCGAAGGGACTGGCGGGACTGGACGAGCACCAAGTGCGCCGCTGGGACTCCTGGCACCGCTGGGGCACCCTGGCCCTGCTCGCCCACGCCTTCCTCGCCATCACCGCCGCCCGCGAACGCCGCGACCAGGCCCCGGCCGACGACGGGACCAGCCCCGACGGCCTGATCCCGCTCACCTGCAATGAGATCCAGCGCCTGTTCACCGCGCTGACCGTCCGGTCGGCCCGCGACACTGCCCACCGACTGCGCTGGTCCACCTGGCGGCGACGCCACCAAGCCCGCGCCCGCCGCAGTCACTACCGCCGTCAGGCAGCCCTCCACTTATGAAGATCACGATCCCAGGCGGGAGTGCCCGTTCGTTTCTCCCCCACGCGAGGGAGGCGGATGGTCCGCGCGGCGGATGCGACCGGTGCGGCGGCAGGGGGAATCTTGAGTGTCAATAATGCGGAACCGGAGGTCACGGTGGCTGTTCCTACGAAATTGCAGACACATACCGGCTCCAGCCCGCCGTTGCAGGACGCGGGGTGGGCGGTGTGGTCGCGGCGCTGGCCCACGTGGGTACCGCACGCCGCCGCGGCGTGGGGCGTGTTGTTCGCCGCAGTCCAGGTCACGTGGGCTGCATCAGGCGCCGCCGTGCCCTGGTCACCGGATGTCGCGTATGCGCGGACGGTCCAGCTCCTGCTGGCGGCCATCGCCGTCCTGGCTGCCGGGGCCTGCCTGGCCACTACCCGGACGCTTGCCAGGCGTGGCCGAGTGATGGTGGCAGCGGCGCTGATCCTGGCGGTCCCGGTTTCTGTGATGGGGATGGCCAGTCTGCCGGCGTACTTCGTGATGCTGGCGTCGTTCTCCGGGGTGGACAGCGTCACCGGCCTGGCGCATGACCTGTTGAGCGCGGTGGGCGCCGCTCTTCTCATCCTCGTCGGAATGTCGTACCGCCGACGGCTGCGAGGCAGGTGCCCTCGGTGCGGACAGGACCACGCGGGTGGTTTTGACGGTCCGCTTGCCCACCCTGGCCCCTCCGTCGCGTCGAAGCGAACCCGAGTCGCGGTCTACCTGCTCATGTGCGGGCTTCTGCCGTGGGCTGGGGTCAAGACCATCTGGACGCTGGGTGGCGATGCGATCGGCGTCACGGCGCAAGGGTGGCGGGAGACGAACGCAGGCGAGTCGGGGCTGGCAAAGGCCCTCGCATCGGTGGGAATCGATGTCACCGTGCTGGCCGCGGTGGCTGCGATTTTCCTGTTGCTGGGACTGCTGTACCCGTGGGGGCAAGTGTTCCCCCGATGGACCCTGATCCTCTCCGGGCGGCGAGTCCCACGCCTACTGCCCTTGCTGCCAGCGTGGTTGAGCTCCGTCGGCCTGTCGGTATACGGAGTCGTCCTGCTGATCTACGCCCCGCTCAGCGCCACCGGAGTACTGCCGAAGCTGAAACCGTCGGGGGGAGCGTTCACCACCAGTTCCGGGATCACCTGGATGGTCGCCTTCGGCGGTCTAGCCTTCGCCGGCCTGGGCTTCGGCCTCATCGCGGCCGCCCGTTCCTACTCCGCCCGGACCCGCCCCATCTGCGCCAGTACCGCCACCCGCGTACCGGCGCCGTCCGCGCAGCAATCGAGCTCCGCCAGCCCCCGCCAGCGAGATCACGATCTACGGCTGGAGTAATAGTTCCTCCGGAAACGAAGAAGTTCCTTGTGGCTTGCGATGATGGGGGTTTCTCTAGGACCCCAACAGGCCTGATCAGCAAGGCGCTTCCGAGATGAAGTCTTCCCATGCCGCAGCGGCGGTCCCATCCGCGTTCGACAACCCGAACCTGATCGCGTACGGCGGGCTGGAGCCGCTGGTGCGGCTGGCCGAGCGGTGCTGTGTGCCCGCGCTGGCCGCGGAGCACATCCGACTGCCGCGCTCGAAGGACGGCACCCCGGCGCCTTCCCTGCGGCGAAAGTGATGTCGCTGGTGGGTTCCGCGCCGGGGTGCTCGGTGAGCCAGGCCGCGAAGGTCTCGGCGGTGCGGTCAGGCAGTACATCCACAACGCGGTCAAACGGTGACACGGCCCGCAGGCGGACCGGACAGCGGCCGTGAGCGCAGTGGCCACCGGTGTGAGGCCCGCACAGGCGGACGCACGCCTGGACGGGACCCGCCCCGCCCTCAGCCTGAGACGGCCTTGGCCCAGCCCTTGCGCTCGCCCCCGGGACCGGGAGCCGGCGGCCACCACCAGGTCGTTTTCGCCCTTGCGGCGTGCGTGCCCTTCGCGATCGCCCTGCTGGTGCTCCTCATCGAGTTCACGCCCGCGCACGTCGGGTACACCGTCCCGCTACTGGTGGCGACACCCGCTCTGGCGGCGGTGACGATGGGGCCGAAGGGCACGCTCGCGGCGGTGGGGGCGGCCGTCGGTGTCAGCTTGGCCACCGCCACCTACAACCAGGCCTGGGGCAGCCAACAGGTCTACACGAACTTCCTCGCCCTGTTCCTGGTCTCGGCCGCGAGCTTCATGTCGAGCAGCGCTGCGCGCACGCGCAGGGAGAACGAGCTCAACCAGGTCCGCCGGATCGCCACGGCCGCCCAGGAGGCCCTCCTACGGCCCGTGCCGGACCGGCTGGGCCCCGTACGGGCGTCCAGCATGTACCTGGCGGCCGAGACGGGCGCGCAGATCGGCGGCGATCTGTACGACGTGGTCCAGACCCAGTACGGGGTCCGGATGATCGTCGGGGATGTCCGGGGCAAGGGATTGCCCGCCGTACGGGCCGCCGCGGTCGTGCTGGGTGCGTTCCGGGAGGTCGTCCACTACGAGGACGACCTGGCGGAGGTCATCAACCACTGCGGAGAGGCCCTGCGCCGGGACGCCGTCGTCGCGGTCGCGGTCGCGGGCGTGGTCGGCGGTGACGACGCCCTCCTGGAGGGATTTGTCACCGCGCTCGTGGCCCAGATCCCGGACAGCCCGCACTTCGAGACGATCAACCGGGGCCACCCGCTGCCGCTGCTCCTGAGCAACGGCACGGTCCGGCCCTTGGTGCCCACCGTCCCCCTGCCGCCGTTCGGGCTTGAGGAATTCATCAGCGGCCCTCCTGCGTTGACGGACAGCTATCCGTTCGCACCGGGGGACCGGCTGCAGCTGTACACCGACGGCGTCATCGAGGCCCGCGACTGGGACGACACCTTCTTCGACCTGCCCGAGGCCATGATGGCCATGCGTGACCCCACCCGACAGGCGTTCCTGGAGGGCCTGCGCCAAGCGTTGCTCCGCCACGCCCAGAGCCGCCTCGCGGACGACGTGGCGGTCATCCTCGTCGACCGGTGCGAGGACGAGGGGCACCAGCCGACCGGAGGCCCGACGTAGTGTCCGCGGCAGGTCAGGTGAACACGCGCCGGCCATGGAGTGCCTCCCGCTGCCGGGGGACTGTAAAAGGTCGGTGTAACTCCTGATCATGGAAGATGCATCGATGATCAGCAAGAACGTGACCGTGGACGAGTCTGCCGAGCCGACTGAGCAGGCGCTGTCGAGGTCTGTGGATGACCGGCTGATTGACGAGCCGGTTGGCCATGCCCAGGCCCGAGGGCCCGCAGCCCGCCCTGGCCTGTGAGGTTGGTCCGGTCGGCCTTGGCCCGGTTCCGCCAGCTGGCCGATCAACTGGTCATCCAGCATGGTCGGATCCAGCCCGGCCAGCCGGGTGAGCGGGCGTTAGCCCATTTCCTCCAGGGTTTTGCCCTTGGTCTCCTTGATGCAGAACACCACCAACGGGGTGGACAGCAAGGCGAACACGGCGTAGATGACGTAGGTCGCCGACAGGTTCCAGTGGGCGAGGTCCGGGAAGGTGACGGTGATTGCCCAGTTGGCGATCCACTGGGCCGAGGCGGCCACCGACAGGGCGAGTGCGCGGATCGCGTTCGGGAACATCTCGCCGAGCAGTACCCAGACCACCACGCCCCAGGAGAAGGCGAAGCAGAAGACAAAGACGTGCGCGGCCACCAGTGCCACCGTCGCGTACGTGTCGTCCAGGGCGACGTTGTCCCTGGTGCCCTGGCGGAACGAGAACGCCCACGCGGCCGTGCCGAGCGCGAGCGTCATGCCGGCCGAGCCCGCCAGTGCCAGCGGCTTGCGGCCGATACGGTCGACCAGGGCCATCGCGACCACCGCGCCGACCACGTTGACGATCGAGGTGGAGAGGCTGATCAGCAGCGAGTTGCTCTCGTCGATGCCCACCGACTGCCACAGGAAGCACGAGTAGTAGAAGATCACGTTGATGCCGACGAACTGCTGGAACACCGAGGCCCCGATGCCGACCCCGACGATCAACTTCTTAGAAGAAGCCGATCTTCTTTGGTGAATAACTTACTAAAAAGTTTTTCGTCTGCTGGTAGTGCTCCAGCATCATCTTGTGGGTTTCCCGTCCGATGCCGGACTGCTTGTAGCCGCCGAAGGCCGCATGGGCCGGGTAGGCGTGGTAGCAGTTCGTCCAGACCCGGCCCGCCTGGATCGCGCGGCCCGCGCGGTAGGCCGTGTTGATGTCGCGGGTCCAGACGCCGGCGCCCAGGCCGTACGCCGTGTCGTTGGCGATCCGTACGGCGTCGTCGAAGTCCTGGAAGGAGGTCACGGACACCACCGGGCCGAAGATCTCCTCCTGGAAGATCCGCATGCGGTTGTCGCCCTCGAAGATGGTCGGCTGCACGTAGTAGCCGCCGGCCAGATCGCCGCCGTGGTCGATGCGGCCGCCGCCCGTGAGGATCTTCGCGCCTTCCTGCTGGCCGATCTCCACGTACGACAGGACCTTCTTCAGCTGCTCCTCGGAGGCCTGCGCGCCGATCATCGTGTCCGTGTCCAACGGGTGCCCCGGCACGATCAGTTCGGTGCGGGCCACGGCCGCGTCGAGGAAGTCCCCGTACCGGCCCCGCTCGATGAGGGCCCGCGACGGGCTCGTGCACACCTCGCCCTGATTGAGCGCGAACATCGCGAAGCCCTCCAGGGCCTTGTCGCGCAGGTCGTCGTCCGTCGACCAGATGTCGTCGAAGAAGAGGTTCGGGCTCTTGCCGCCGAGTTCCAGGGTGACCGGCTTCAGGTGCTCGGCCGCGTACTGCATGATCAGCCGCCCCGTCGCGGTCTCCCCGGTGAACGCGATCTTCGCCACGCGAGGGCTGGAGGCGAGCGGCTTGCCGGCCTCCTCGCCGAAGCCGTTGACGATGTTCACCACACCCGCCGGCAGCAGGTCGGACACCAGGCTCAGCCAGTAGTGGACCGACGCCGGGGTCTGCTCGGCCGGCTTCAGCACCACCGTGTTGCCCGCCGCCAGCGCCGGAGCGAGCTTCCACACCGCCATCAGGATCGGGAAGTTCCAGGGAATGATCTGGCCGACCACGCCCAGCGGCTCGTGGAAGTGGTAGGCGACCGTGTCCTCGTCGATCTGGCTGAGCGCCCCCTCCTGCGCACGCAGCGCCCCCGCGAAGTAGCGGAACTGGTCGATCGCGAGGGGGATGTCGGCGGCCAGCGTCTCGCGGATCGGCTTGCCGTTCTCCCAGCTCTCGGCAAGGGCGAGGGACTCCAGGTTCTGCTCCATCCGGTCCGCGATCCGCAGCAGGATCGTCGACCGCTCGGTGATGGAGGTGCGCCCCCAGGCGGGCGCGGCGGCGTGGGCCGCGTCCAGCGCCCGCTCCACGTCCTCGGCGCTGCCGCGCGCGACCTCGGTGAAGGGCTGCCCGTTGACGGGGGAGGGGTTCTCGAAGTAGCGGCCGAGGGCCGGCTCGACGTACTCGCCGCCGATGAAGTGGCCGTAGCGGGACGCGTACGACATGAGCGCCCCCTCGGTACCGGGCGCAGCGTAACGGGCCATGGTGTCCTCCCCTTTGCCGGGCGCCGCCCACCGTCGGACGGCGCTCGGGGGGAGGCTAGGAGCGGGCAGGTTGCGGATACGTTGCACGCCGTCCGCGAAGGCGTGCCGCGGTCGTGCCGTCCTCCCGCGCACCGAGCTCACGGTCCAGGGCGCGTACGCGGGCCAGCGCGGCCGACCGGTCCGCGGACGGCAGCGCCGCCGCCAGCGCCCGCCACGCCTCCGGGTCGTCCGCGCCCCACGGGCTGCATACCCAGTCGGTCAGCAGCCCGGCATCGGCCCGGGCGATCACGGCGGCCCGCGCCTGGTCCTCGAGCCGGCGGCGCAGTCGCACGATGCCGGGCGCCGTGGAGGCGGGCAGCAGCGGCCCCGGATAGTGGTGGAGCGCCGCGGAGACCGCTCCGGCGGCCAACTGCCGGGTCAGCGCCGTGAAATCGGCGGCCAGCGGACCTGCCGTGCGGTAAGGGCGCGAGAGCGGCGCCGCCGGGCCGAGCAGCGCGCGCAGCCGGGACATCTCGGCGCGCAACGTCACCGGTGACACCGACTCGTCCTCGTACAGGGCGATCGACAGCTCCTCGCCCGACAGACCCTCGGGATGGTGTGCGAGCAGGGCCATGATCTCGCTGTGCCGCCGGCCGAGCCGTACCCTCAGCCCGCCCGCCACCAGCAGCGCCTGGTCCCGGCCGAGGGCCGTCAGGGTGTCCCCGGCGGCCGGCGGGCCGGGGGTGAGCAGCGTCAGCTGACCCTCCGCAGCCCGGGCGACCGCCTGCACGAAGGCGAGGGAGTGGGGGTGGGCGAGGCCGTCGCCGCCGGTGATGTCCACCGCGCCCAGCACCCTGCCCGTCCGCGGATCCCGCACCGGCGCCGCCGCGCAGGTCCAGGGATGCACCCGGCGGCTGAAGTGCTCGGCCCCGAAGACCTGCACCGGCTCGCCCACCGCGACCGCCGTACCGGGCGCGTTGGTGCCCATCGCCGTCTCCGCCCAGCGCGCACCGGGCACGAAGCCGAGCCGCTCCGCCCGCCGCAGCGTGCCCGGTTCGCCTTCCACCCACAGCAGGCTGCCCCGCGCGTCGCACACCGCCAGCAGATGCGCCCCCCGCGCGGCGAACGCCCCGACGAGGTCCCGGAACAGCGGCATCGCCCGGGCGAGCGGGTGCTCCTCGCGGTACGACCGCAGCTCCGACTCCCCCAGCTCCACCCGGGGTGCGCACTCCGGGCTGAGCCGGGCCCGCGCGGACCGCCGCCAGGACCGCGCGATCACCGCCCGGACCGGCGCCTCGACGCGACCGTCCCGCGTGAACGCGGCATGCGCCCGCCGCAGTTCCCGCGTGCGCGCGGCCGGATCGGCCCCGCCCGGCAGCGCCACCGACGGATCGCCCATGTCACCCTCCCGCGTGCCGCGGTACCCGGAGCGCTCCATCGTCGTCCCGGCACGGGCCCCCGGCAAGCCGTACGTCGGCCACTGCCTCCGCGCCACACCGGCCCCGGCCCCGGGGCCGGCCGGGCCCCTGCTCCCGCGTCACGTCGGCCGGTCCGCGCCGGAACCTCACCCCGCGGGGCCGGCCTCCAGCGCCGAGGCCGGGTCCGGCGCCGACGGCCCCGCCGGAATCCACCGGTCCCCCTCACGGCGGTACGGCCACCAGCGCCCCTCCCGGCCCAGCCGGAGCTGGCGGCCGGTACCCGCCTCCGTCCAGCGGGCCCGGACCCGGCGGAGCACCGGAGCAGCCTCGTCCGCCCAGGCCGCGGCCAGGGCCGCCCGGGCGCCGGCCAGCGTCGTCCGGTCCGGCGTCCAGTCCTCCTCCAGCGCCGCCAGGCCCGGGGCCGCACCGAAGCCCCAGGCGCGTACGGCCAGTTCCATGTCCGCCCGGCTGCGTCCGGTAGCCGAGGCCAGGCGGGAGCGCACCCGGAAGTCATCGGCCTCGGCCGTGAGTCGTACGGCGTCTTCGGCCACCGTGAGGGGAGGCGGCGCGGTGCGGTCGGCGTGGCCCGGAGCCACCGCCTCCGCCAGCAGCCGGTGCGCCTCGGTCGCGGCCGCCTGCGCCAGGAACTCCACCGCGTCCACGTCGATTTCCGGTTCCGCCTCGCCCTCGGTGTCCAGCGTCGGCGGCTGCCCCGGCGCGTCCGGCAGCCGCGGCGGCGGTGGCAGCGGCGGCAGCGGGCGCACCGCGTACGCCTGCCCCGCCGGGACACCCGCGTCGGCCGGCGCCACGCGCACGGCCTCCGCGCCCGCCGTGCTGCGCTCCTCCAGCTCGCCGACCAGGTCGCGCTCGCCGCGCCCGCGCAGGAGGAGCAGCACGAAGGGGTCCTGGTCCAGCAGCCGGGCCACCTGGTAGCAGAGTGCGGCCGTGTGCGGGCAGTGGTCCCACTCGCCGCAGTCGCAGCGCGGATCGAGGTCCCCGATGCCGGGCAGCAGTTCCACCCCGGCGGCCGCCGCGTCCTCGGCCAGCCCCGGCGGCACCTCCCGGTCCAGCAGCGCCGCGATGTACCCCGACTCCGCGGCCGCCAGAGCCAGCAGCCGGTCCCATTCCGCTTCCGTGAACTCCTGCACCAGTACGTCCGTCCGGTGCGCCGTGCCGTCCCGGTCGCGCACCACCGCGGTGAGCCCGCCGGGGCGCACCGAGACCGCGCCCACCGCACCCGAGCGCGCGTACCGGCGGCCCTGCCTGACCTGCTCCCCGTCCAGCGCGCTGTCCTCCAGGGCGCGCAGCCAGGCGTGGCCCCACCACGTGCGGGCGAAGGCGCGGCCGGGGGCGGGCGGGAGCGCCGGGAACGTCTTCTCGTGCTGCCCCCGCGGGTCGTGGGTGCTCATCGCTCACTCCCCGTGGGGCGCGCGGAGCGCCACGAGTTCGGCCAGTTCGGCATCGGTCAGTTCGGTCAGCGCGCGCTCGCCGCCCGCGAGGACGGCGTCCGCCAGCGCGCGTTTGCGCTCCAGGAGCCGGGCGATGCGGTCCTCGACGGTGCCTTCGGCGATGATCCGGTGGACCTGTACGGGCTGGGTCTGGCCGATGCGGTAGGCGCGGTCGGTGGCCTGTTCCTCGACGGCCGGGTTCCACCAGCGGTCGAAGTGGATGACGTGGCCGGCCCGGGTGAGGTTCAGTCCCGTGCCCGCCGCCTTCAGGGACAGCAGGAAGACGGGGACCTCGCCCGCCTGGAAACGGTCGACGAGCTCCTCCCGGCGCTGCACCGGAGTCCCCCCGTGCAGCAGCAGCGAGGCGATCCCGCGCCCGGCGAGGTGCTTCTCCAGGATCCTGGCCATCGCCACGTACTGCGTGAAGACGAGGACCGAACCGCCCTCGGCCACGATCGTTTCGAGGAGTTCGTCGAGAAGCTCCAGCTTGCCGGAGCGGGCTGCGTGGGCGGGTCCCCGGTCCGCGTGCTCCCCCGAACCGTGCTCGCCCAGGAAGTGGGCCGGATGGTTGCAGATCTGTTTGAGGGAGGTCAGCAGTTTGACCACCAGGCCGCGCCGCTCCATCCCGTCCGCCTCCGAGATCGCGGCGAGGGTCTCGCGCACGACGGCCTCGTAGAGCGCGGTCTGCTCGCGGCTGAGGGCGACGGCGTGGTCGGTGTCGGTCTTGGGCGGCAGCTCGGGCGCGATGCCGGGGTCGGACTTCTTGCGCCGCAGCAGGAAGGGCCGGACGAGCGCGGACAGCCGGGCCGCCGCCTGCGGGTCGCGGCCGCTTTCGACGGGTTCGGCGTAGCGGGAGCGGAAGGTGCCGAGGCGGCCGAGGAGTCCGGGCGTGGTCCAGTCGAGGACGGCCCACAGTTCGGAGAGGTTGTTCTCGACGGGGGTGCCGGTGAGCGCCACGCGGGCCCGGGCCGGGATGGTGCGCAGGGCCTTGGCGGTCGAGGAATGCGGGTTCTTGACGTGCTGGGCCTCGTCGGCCACGACCATGCCCCAGCCGGTGGCCGCGAGTTCGGGTGCGTCCAGGCGCATCGTGCCGTAGGTGGTGAGCACGAAGCCCCCGGCGGAACCGCTGAGGCCCGCGAGGCTGCGGCCGGGACCGTGGAAGCGGCGTACGGGGGTGCCGGGCGCGAACCTCTCGATCTCCCGCTGCCAGTTGCCCAGCAGCGAGGCCGGGCACACCACCAGGGTGGGCCCGGCGGTGGCGGGGTCCTGCCCGTTGCGGTGCAGGTGGAGTGCGATGAGGGTGACGGTTTTGCCGAGACCCATGTCGTCGGCGAGGCAGGCGCCGAGGCCGAGCGAGGTCATCCGGGCCAGCCAGCGCAGGCCGCGCAGCTGGTAGTCGCGCAGGGTGGCCCGCAGCCCGGGCGGTGCGGCGAGGTCGTCGGACGCCTGCGGATCGGCGGCCCGCGGATCGGCGGCCCCCAGGTCGGCGGTGAGCTGCGCCCGCAGCCGCGCCATCGCACCGGTGGCCTCTACGTCGACCCGCTTGCCGCCGATCTCCGCCGACCCGGTGAGTACGGCGGCCAGCGCGTCCGGGGCCGCCACGTCGAGGTCCTGGCGGGCGCGGGCCCGTCGGGCCTCGGCCGGGTCGATCAGGACCCACTGGTCGCGCAGCCGGACCAGGGGCCGCTTCGCCTCGGCCAGGCGGTCGAGCTCGGCGCGGGTGAGGTCGCCCCGGTCGCCGAGGGCGTGGCGCCAGCTGAAGGAGAGCAGGGCGCCGGGGGAGAGCAGGCCGGAGGGGAGGCCGGGCCCCGCGGTGTCGGGGGAGCCCACGACGGCGCGGGTGCTCAGGCTGCGGGCGAGCCCGCGCGGCCAGTGCACATGGACCCCGTCGGCGGCCAGCGCGGCGGCGGCTGCGCCGAGCAGCTCGGTGACCTCCTCGTCGGCGAGCTCGACGGAGTCCGGGACCGCCGCGCCCAGCAGCGGGGCGAGCGGGGGCCACAGCCGGGCGGCGCGGCGCAGGGCGCGGAGGGCGTCCAGCCGGGCGCCGGGCGGGAAGGCGGCCGCGGCGGCTCCGGATCCGGCCCAGACGTCGGCGGCATCGGCGACCAGGGCGGAATCGCCCAGGCTGTGCATCTGGAGGACGGCACGGAAGGAGGGAGCGACGGCGGCGGGGGAGCGGGGCAGGGTGTCGGCGACGGCATCGAGGAAGGCGCGGAGCAGCGCCTCCGGGGTGGGCAGGCGGGGCGGCCCGTCCACGTCCAGCGGGACGCAGTGGGCGGCGGGCGGCATCGCGGCGGCCAGTTCCCGGACCTCCTCGAGGTCGGAGGCCTCCAGCGGGCCGATCCGCCAGGCGTCGTGGCCGGCGGGGCTCAGCCCGGGCAGGAGCCGGCCCTGCGCGGCGAACCGCAGGGCCAGCAGCGCGGCGGCGCCCCAGAACGCCGCGCCGGAGGGGCCGGTGCCGGCGGAGCCGCCGGAGCCGCAGGCCTCGGCCTCGGCTGCCGCCGCGGCGGCCCGGGCGCGCGTGAGCAGGGGCAGGGCCTCGGCCACGGGCAGCACGAGCGCGGTCACGGGGGTCCGGCGCAGGTCGGGGGCGACCACGGTGACCTCCTCGACGCTGCCGACACCGACACCGACACCGACACCGACACCGACACGGACACCGGCACCGCCACCGACACCGGCACCGGACTGCGCACCGGCGCCGGCACCGGACTGAGCACCGGCACCGGCACCGGACTGAGCACTGGCGCGGGCACCGGCACCGGCCTCAGTACTGGCGCGGGCGGCGTGGAGGAACTCCCCGTCGACCGGCCAGAAGGCGATCCGGCCGGTGCGGGCCGGCTCGCCGGGGAGGAAGACGGCGGAGCGGTGGAGGAGGAGGCCGGAGATCTCGGAGCGCACGCATTCCTCAAAGTTGACTACCGGGGGCACGGCGGCCGAGAGTACCCCACCGCGGCGGTCCGGCGGCCGGGGCGGGGCCACGAACCGGTCGACTTCGAAGACCGTTCGGGTCTCGCGGGAACGCGCGGTCGTGGCGGCGCGTTGAGGGGGTAGTGGTCGACGGCAGGTGGAGGTGTCCGCAGATGTCCACGAGCGGAAAAGTTGCGGTTGCCGGAGTCGTGGCAGCCATCGTGTTGTTCTGGACGGTGGGGTTCTGGGCCGGGCTGCTGGTCCTGATCGGTGTGCCGGCTGCGGCCTACTTCCTGCTGGACTCCTCCCAGCGGCGTCGGGTGCGGGGTATATCCAGGAAGCAGATCGGCCGCTGACGGCGGCAGTGGCACGGACACGCCCGGCCCGGAGGGCGGCCCAGGCCGTGGGGTCATGCCTGTCATGCCCGGGCGCCTTGCGGAGAGGCCGGGCTCCGGGTGCGGTGCGGAGCCCGGCAGGTGCGGCTGCGGGGCGGGCGTTCAGGGGTGGCCTGCCCTGGCGGTGGGATCAGGCGGCGTCGCTCGCGGCGGCCGGCGAGAAGTCCGATTCGAGCAGCATCTGCGACGCGTGGTCCACGAGGTGCCGGAGCACCTGCAAGTAGGTCTCGTCACCGCCCAGTTCGTCCAGGATGCGGTAGGCCTCGGCGCGGAATCCGTCGATCTCCGCCCGGTAGCGGTCGAGGGCGGTGGGCGTTCGCATGAGGCTCGCGAGTTCCGCTCTGGCCGGAATCGAGCGTCCCGCGGCGGCGCACAGCCCCAGCAGGTGCTCGCGGGAAGCGGGAGAGGCGTCCTCGATCACGGAGGCGAGGAGATACGTCACGGTGCCGTTGAGCAGGTCCTCGTCCCGACCGGAAAGGATGTCTTCCTGGTCGTTGAAAATCTGCCAGAGGATGCCGAAGACGTAGCCGAATTCACGCCACAGCTCCACCTTCTCGGCGGTCGTTCCCGAAAAGATCGCGGCCATTGCCGTGATCATTCCGAAGGGCGCGCCGGATTTGCCGCGATACGTCTCGATCACCGATTTCCGCGAGGCGCCGCAGATGTCCCCGCGCATGTCGTCGATCTGTCCGTCGACGCCTATGATCCACCCGTTCAGGAGCTCCGTTATCAGCGCGCTGCGAGCCGCCTCCGGAAGCTCCTGCGACACGATGATCTGAATGGGGAGCGCATTACCCGTGATGACGGAGGCGAGCAGAGCCTCGTTGTCGGTGAGCTCGCCGGAGATGGACGCGCCGTCGGCGTCGGCCAGGTCGTCGAGGTAGCAGGCCGAGGTCCACCAGAGCAGGTGCACGGCGGACAGGGGAACGGCCGGCCCGGGATTTCCCGTCTCTATGGCGTGCGTGAGCAGAGGCAGCACCGAGAGAGGATGTCTCAGTTTCCTTTGCTCCAAGAGCTTGGCCACTGTGCTCCGTGTGATGCCCGCAAGCGGACCGAGCCGCTCCAGAGCGGTTTCGATCTCCGCATCGATGTCCTGCGAGACTTCCCGGTGCAGGTCCAGGTACGACATGGAATTCAAGAGCGGCCTCCGTCGTGGAATGGGCTGAAGGGGTGATGTGAACACCCTTTGAGCCGCGTGACTGGCCGATTCGATCATTCCGGAGGAAGGGGATCCAGAGCGATTTTCGGCTTGCCTGGCCGATTCTTTTCGATCTTGGGTCGTTGCTGCTGGTCGCGCCAGCCCGTCTGGCGCCGGCGAACTGCTCGGTAAGGGCCGTGGATCAAGGCCGCCACCCGCTCCGGCTGCCGCAGCTCACCCCGTGGCCCGAACTCGCCCACGCGCGCCTTCAGCCGGAGGACCGGAGTGCGTCGAGCCCGTCCGGTCCCACCACGTGGACATCCGGACCTCGTATGCGGGGCGGACCTCGTCGTGCCGGGCGGGCCGCGTCATGCCGGGGACTGCCTCATGCGGGGCGGACCGCGACCCGGTCCAGCGCCGTCAGCAGCTCCGCCAGGCCGGGATCCCCCTTCTGGGGGACCGCGAGCACCTCGCTCGGCTCCTCGTCCAGCAGGACGAAGGCCGCATCACCGGTCCGCCCCACCAACGACCAGCCCGGCCCGTCCACCCGCAGGGTCCGCACCCCCTCGCCGGCGAACGAGGAGCGCACCCGGCCGGGCGGCGGCGGGGTCCGCGTGTACGCCATGGCCTCCTCCAGCGCCCGTGCGAGCCCGGGGTGCGCGGCGGCGGCCGCCCCGCCGTCCGTGGCCACGCGCTCGCGCCAGTCCGACCACTCCCGCGCGATCTGGTCCGCGCCCATCCGTCGCTGCACCGGCCCCCACGCCTCTGCGGAGGGCGGCGCCAGCGGCACCCGCCCCGTGCCGTCCGCGCCCTGCTCCGGATCGTGCGGCTCGGGGATCCCGGCCGCCGCCACCGACAGCTCCAGCGGCCAGCCCGCCAGCGAGACCACGATCGACCGCTCGTCGGGGGACAGGTCGTACTCCATCCCGCAGTCCCAGGAGGCGATGGCCGTGGCCACGAGCGAGACGTCGTCCACGACGACCGTCCAGCGCGCGCCCTCCTCGTCCTGGCCGAGCACCAGCCCGTACCCCTCCCCGCCCGGCGCCACGCCGAGCAGGGAGCAGGCCTCGGGGAAGTCGTCGCCCAGGATGCTGGGGAACTGCGCGGGCGTCAGCAGCACGGCGGTCAGTACATACAGGGAGCCGCCACCCTCGTCGTCGGACACCTGGCCTCCTGGTAGCTCTTTCGTCGGCGCACCTTAACCAGCGGGTAACCCGTGCGTCGAGAGCTGGCGGGCGACGATTTCCAAGGGTGCTACCTGCACGTAGAGTTGGGAACCCGCCACAGAAAGGGACACCCGGTGCAGCGTTACGATCGGCTGAGGGAAATCCTCCGTCTCGACCCCGACAAGGACTTCCTCGCCATCTACCGGCTCACCGCCACCTACGAGTTCCCCTGGGACTTCACCCGGGCCCTGGAACTCGCCCTCTTCCGGACATATGCCGTGCCCAGCATCGGCGGTCTGCTGGCCGAGACCGCCGAGTTCACCGACCGGACCCAGAAGCGCTACGACGACACGGCACTGCTCCTCGACGCCGTCGTCGAGCACGGCTTCGAGAGCGACACCGCGCGCACCGCGATCCGCCGCATCAACCAGATGCACCGCAGCTACGACATCTCCAACGAGGACATGCGCTACGTCCTGTGCACCTTCGTGGTGATCCCGGCGCGCTGGCTCGACGCCTACGGCTGGCGCCCCCTGACCCACCACGAGCGCCGTGCCTGTGCGAACTACTACGCCACCCTCGGCCGCCACCTGGGCATCACGGACATCCCGGACTCCTACGAGGAGTTCGAGGACACGCTGAACGCCTACGAGGAGGCCCACTTCGGCTGGGACGAGGGCGCCCGCAAGGTCGCCGACTCCACCCTCGACCTGATGGCCTCCTGGTACCCGACGCCGCTCGCCCCCGCCGTGCGCCGCGCGAGCCTCGCCCTCCTCGACGAGTCGCTGCTGGGCGCCTTCCGGTACGAGGCCCCGCGCCCCCGGGTCCGGCGGCTGGTCCGCGGCGCCCTGCGGCTGCGCGGCCGCGCGGTGCGGCTGCTGCCCCCGCGCCGGGACCCGCACTACGCCCGCCAGAACCCGGAGATCAAGGGCTACCCCGGCGGCTACGACGTGGGTGAGCTCGGTACGTTCCCGGTCCCCGGGTCGGGCGGCTGCCCCGTTCCGCATCCCCGCCGGCCCGCCGGAGCGGAGGCACAGCCTCCGGCGTGATCCCGGGGGCGTCCGGGGACACCGGGCGCGGTGCCGACGTACGAAGGCATGTCACGGGTGGCGCACGGCCGGCACGAGGAAGCGGGCGTCCTCGTCGGCGTACGAAGGCATGTCACGGGTGGCGCACGGCCAGTACGAGGAAGCGGGCGTCCTCGTCGGCGTACGAGGTCATCTCCCAGCCCGAACCCGCCAGCAGCGGGCCGAGGTTGTGCTCGGCCCGCATGTCCTCGGAAGTCAGCTCGCGGCCGTGGCGCGCGGCGAGGGCCGCTCGCCCGATCGGGTGAAAGAGGGCGAGCCGGCCACCGGGGCGGACCACCCGGGCGAGCTCGCGCAGGTTCGCCCCCGGGTCCGGCAGGTGGGCGATGAGGCCGGCGGCGAACACCGCGTCCAGCACCCCGTCGCGCAGCGGCAGCCGGGCCACGTCGGCGAGCAGCAGGGTGCCCTCGGCGCCCCTCCCGGCCCGCTGCGCGGCGGCCAGCATCTGCGGGGTGAGGTCGGCTCCGAGCACCGTTCCGGCGGGTCCCACGGCGGCCCGCAGCGCGGTCAGGGCCCGGCCGGTGCCGCAGCCCGCGTCGAGCACGCGGTCCCCGTGCCGCAGCCCGAACTCTGCGACGGCGGTGGCGAAGGCGGGCGCGTCGCCGGGGAACTTGCGGTCCCAGTCGGCGGCGCGCGCCCCGAAGAACTCCTGCACGTGTGTGTGGTCTTCGCTCATGCGCCCATGATCCCGCACCGGCGTACGCCCGTGGGCCTGCGGACCGTGCGCAAGGTGGCACGTGGTGTGATCGAAGATGAACGTAGCTCTGTCATATTCCAGCAGTTCCAGCGTCTTTCGAAATGCGCCCCCAGTTCGCGCTCTCACCCGGGCTAGCGTCCGTGGGCCATGGGACACCTGGGACATCTGGACCACGCCGCCTACGGGTGGCTGACACCCGCGCTGTCATACGTGATGGCGTCGATCGGTGCCGCCCTCGGGCTGCGCTGCACCGTCCGCGCGCTCGCCGCGACGGGCGCCTCCCGCCGCAACTGGCTCCTCACCGCGGCCTCCGCCATCGGCACCGGCATCTGGACGATGCACTTCGTCGCGATGCTCGGCTTCGAGGTCAACGGCACCGAGATCCACTACAACGTGCCGCTCACCGTCCTCAGCCTGCTCGTCGCCATGCTGGTCGTCGGCGCCGGGGTCTTCGCCGTCGGCTACGGCAAGGACCGCGGCCGGTCGCTCGTCCTCGGCGGCCTCACCACCGGGCTGGGCGTCGCCAGCATGCACTACCTGGGCATGGCGGCCCTGCGCCTGCACGGCGACGTCTCCTACGACCCGCTCACCGTGGGCCTCTCCGTCGCCATCGCCGTGGTCGCGGCAACCGCGGCCCTGTGGGCAGCGCTCAACATCAAGTCACCGGTGGCCGTCGCCGTCGCCTCGCTCGTCATGGGCGCCGCGGTCAGCAGCATGCACTACACCGGGATGATGGCCGTCGCCGTCAGCGTCAGCCCCTCGGACGCCGCCCTGCCCGGCGCCACGGCCATGCAGTTCATCTTCCCGCTCGCCGTCGGCCTGGGCTCCTACCTGTTCATCACCGCCGCCTTCGTCGCGCTCTCCCCGACGGCCGACGAGCGGGCCGCTTCCGCTTCGGCCGCCCAGCATCTCGGGGAGCACACCGTGCCCGCGCACTGAGCCGGCCTCCCGCACTCTCCCGCCCGGAGCCGCCGCCCGCCGTTCCGCCGAACCGTCGGCCCCGCAC
>NZ_JARAYQ010000150.1:0-21346 GCF_033794505.1 Streptomyces sp. MB09-01
GTCCCCGACGACGCCGAACTCCCCGCCGCCGTCTTCCGTTTCGCCCCCGCCGACCACCGCGGGGCCGTCTCCGACGCCGACCGAGACCGTCGCGCCGTCGCCGACGGCAACCCAGGCGGTCACGGCCACCGCCGCCTCCCCGTCCACGGGCCCGTGAACGCCGACGGCTCCGTCCTTCGGGACGGAGCCGTTGCGTCAGTGGGCGGGGGCCGGGCAGTGGCGGGGCCGGGGATCAGAACAGGCGGAGCTTGTCGTCCTCGATGCCGCGCAGCGCGTTGTAGTCGAGCACCACGCAGTCCATCCCGCGGTCCGTCGCCAGGACCTTGGCCTGCGGCTTGATCTCCTGGGCGGCGAAGATGCCCCGGACCGGCGCCAGGTGCGGGTCGCGGTTGAGGAGTTCCAGGTAGCGGGTGAGCTGCTCGACGCCGTCGATCTCGCCGCGCCGCTTGATCTCCACGGCCACCGTGGCGCCGGAGGAGTCCCGGCACAGGATGTCCACCGGACCGATCGCGGTCATGTACTCGCGCCGGATCAGGGTGTAGCCCTCGCCCAGCGTTTCGATGCGGTCCGCGAGGAGTTCCTGCAGGTGTGCCTCGACACCGTCCTTGATGAGCCCCGGGTCGGTGCCGAGCTCGTGGGAGGAGTCGTGCAGGACTTCCTCCATGGTGATGATGAGCTTCTCGCCCGCCTTGTTGATGACCGTCCACACCCCGGCGTCATCACCGCTCCCCTCCTTGAGGGTGCACGGGGGCGACATCCAGTTGAGCGGTTTGTACGCCCGGTCGTCCGCGTGGATCGAGACACTGCCGTCGGCCTTCACGAGGATCAGACGGGGTGCCGAGGGCAGATGGGCGGTGAGCCGGCCCGCGTAGTCGACGGAGCAGCGGGCAATGACGAGACGCATGGTCGGCAACGCTACTCGACGAGAAGGCCTCCACGCGATTCGCCCCTGAAAGCCCCCTTCGCGGATGGCGCGTTGTATGCGCATTCTCCTGGTGCGCCACCCATGGGGCGCCTACCGTGGTGAGCTGGAGGTGGCGGAGCGTGCACTCTGCGTCGCGACCTCCTTCCCTGCCCGTAAGACTCCGGCAACCCAATCGGCCGGGGTCGCGAGAGGAGAACCCATGTCGCTCGACGTCTCACCGGCCCTACTCGAACAGGCCGAGCGAGGCGAGGTCGACGAAGCCGCATTCGTCGACTGCGTCCGGACCTCCCTGCCGTTCGCATGGGAGATGATCAGCTCGCTGGTGGCCCAGCTGAAGGTGGACGGCGGACAGTTCGCCGACAACCAGACGCCGCCGCCCGACGAGCAGGCGCGGGGGCAGCTGCTGCGTGCCCTCGCGAGTGACGCGATACGGGGTGCCCTGCAGCGGCACTTCGGAGTGCGCCTGGCTTTCCAGAACTGTCACCGGGTTGCGGTGTTCCCGCTGGACCCCTCGGTGGACGACCGGCTGGCCAAGTTCACTTCGATCCGCGGTCAGCTGCTCAACCAGTCGCCGGAACTCCGGGACTGCTGAGCCGGTCCGGTAGGTCTCAGCCGAGGCGGGGCAGGACCTCGACGCCGAGTCGTCGTACGTTCTCCTCCGTCGCGGCGAGATCGCCGGAGCCTTCCGTCAGGAGGGCGAAGCGCGTGATGCCCGTCCGTGCGGCCGTGGCCGCCAGCCGGTCCGCCGCCACCTCCGGGGTGCCCACCGGGTGCAGGTCGCACAGCAGTTCCGTGTACGCGACCGGATCCCGCATCGCGCGCACGCGTCCGTCCACCGTCACGTGCGCGTCCAAGCCCTGCTTGAGCCAGCCCGGCATCGCCTTGAGCAGGGTCTCGCGGGCGTCCGCCGTGCGGTCCGCGAGCTGGCACACCCCGGCGGAGACGTGCCCCGCGCCGGCCACCTGATCCCGCGAGTGGCCCGCCGCCAGCGCCGTGCTGCGCCACAGAGCGACCATCTCCGCCTTGGTCTCGTCGCCGCAGTGCATGCCGAGGAGCATCGGCAGCCCCCGCTGCGCGGCCAGCCGCACCGACGCGGGAGAGGTGCACGCCACGATGACCTCCGGCCCCGCGCCGTCCCCGTCCAGGGCCTCCGACGGCCGCGGTACGACGGCCACCTCGCGGAAGCCGTACCGCTCGCCGGCGGCTCCCACCCTCGCCTCCGTGAGCCAGCGCCGCAGCAGGTCCAGGGCCTGCGGAAAGCCGTTCTCGTACGAGTCCAGGCCGCCCCCGAACACCTCCAGGTCGACCCACGGCCCGCCGCGGCCCACCCCGAGGGTGAAGCGGCCGCCCGAGGTCAGATGCAGCAGGGCCGCCTGCTCCCCGAGGGCCACCGGGTGCGTGCTCGGCAGCACGCTCACCGCCGTGCCCACGCGCAGGCGCCGGGTCCGGCCCAGCAGGAGGGCCGCCAGGGTCACCGCTGAGGGGCAGACCCCGTACGGGACGAAGTGGTGCTCGGCGAGCCAGACCGAGTCCAGCCCGGCCTCCTCGGCCACCTCGGCGGTCCGCACCGCCCGGTGCAGTGCCTCACCCTGTCCCTGGCCCGGGAACTGGGCCGCCAGTACAAACGCTCCTACGCGCATCGCCTTTAGCCTCCTCGCGGCTGACGCGGCCTCCCCCAGGTGGACCGGTTCTTCCTATGGCAACAACGTCTGACACGTGCCAAAGGCACGGGCTGACGGGAAGTTATTGGGATTGTCGGGCCATTCCTCTTCGCGCGGCCGCCTTCCTCGGCAACCCTGCGGGTACCCGGCCTCGCTGCGCGTAGTCTGGGAGAAAGTCACTGCCGTCCGCCCTTCCGTGAGGTATACGTGTCACCGCGCAACAACCGCCCCAGGGGCGGCGAGACCCCGGACGAACGCCCCAGCACCGGCCTCGACCGCTACGGGCTGGAGCGCACCGAGGAGTACCAGGGCGAGGACTGGAAGGTCCGCCACGTGGCCGGCGCCGGCGCGGCCGGCAAGCGCTACCGCTGCCCCGGCTGCGACCAGGAGATCCCCTCCGGCACCCCGCACCTGGTGGCCTGGCCGGAGTACGGCGGCGTGGACGACCGGCGGCACTGGCACAAGGCCTGCTGGAACGCGAAGGACCGCCGCACCTCGAAGGTGCAGCGGTCCCGGAACGCGCCCCGGTACTAGAGCGGTCTAGACGTCCCGGCGGCCGACCGACAGGTACGAGGCGGTCACCGCTGCGCCCGTGATCAGCACGATGAGCAGCAGGTGCGAGAAGTTGCTGGGGGCCGAGCCCAGGTCGCCGCCCTCCTGCATGCCGAACAGCTGGCTCAGCGCCACCGGCACGTTGCGCTGGAGGATCGCCCGCCCGACGGGCGCGACCGCGTCCCAGCTCATGAGCATGGCCCCTATCACCGGCGGCAGCGTGACCAGGCCGAGCATGACGGCGATCGCCCCGGCGGAGTGCCGCACCAGCGCGCCGATCGCCAGCGCGAGCACGCCGAGCAGGGTGACGTAGAGGCAGCCGAACAGCGCGCCGAGCCACTCGTGGGCGGCGTGCGTGCCGGCCGCCGCGCCGTCGTGGACGAGCGACGCGGCGATCCCGACCACGAAGACGGACAGCATCGTGGTGGCGAGGGCCGTGCCGCTGAAGACGAGGTACTTCGCGGTGAGCACCCGGTAGCGGTCCGGGGCGGCGGTGAACGTGGTCCGCGCCAGCCCGGTTCCGTGCTCCGAGGTGATGGTCAGCACCCCGAGGACCATGACCGCGATCTCACCCACCAGCAGACCGAAGAGGGCGGGTGTGGTGAAGGTGATCCCCTCGTAGTCCTCGTCCGAGGTCTGCGAGACGAAGAGCAGCCCGATGCCGACGACGGTGAGCACGAGCGAGCCCAGCGTCCACATGGTGGAGCGGATGGAGATCAGCTTGGTCCACTCCGAGGCGACGGCGTGCCCCAGGTGCGGCCGCGGCGTGGGGAGGGGAGAGCTGTAGCTCCGGGACCGCTCCGGCGTCGGGGTCGTCGGGGTCATCGTGTGTCCTCGGGGGATTTCTTGGCGGTGCTCGTGAGCTCGCCGGGATTGCTGGGCATGAGGAAGGGCTGCCCGCCCGCTCCGGGCGGCGGCGGTGCGAAGAAGCCCGCCTGCGGGACCTGCGGCGGCGTCGGCTCCTCCTCCCACGCCGGGAGGGCCAGCGGTTCGGGCTCCCAGAGCTCGGCCCGCGGGTCCTCGGTGGAGGTGTACTCGACCGCGGACTGGGTCATCCGCATGTACGCCTCCTCCAGCGAGGCGTGGTGCGGTGAGAGCTCCCACAGCCGTACGCCGGCCCCGTGCGCCAGGTCCGAGATGCGGGGCAGCTCCAGGCCGGTCACGCGCAGTGCTCCGTCGGGCTCCTGGAGGACCCGGCCGCCCGCCCTGGTGAGGGTCGTACCCAGTGTGTCCCGGCCATCCGGATCAGTGTCGGCCGCGCGCACCCGAGCGAATCCGGCCGAGTTGTGCGCGATGAACTCCTGGGTGCCCATATCGGCCAGCAGCCGTCCGCGGCCGATGACGATGAGGTGGTCGGCGGTCAGCGCCATCTCGCTCATCAGGTGCGAGGAGACGAAGACGGTGCGGCCCTCGGCGGCGAGCCGGCGCATCAGGTTGCGGACCCAGAGGATGCCCTCGGGGTCGAGCCCGTTGACCGGCTCGTCGAACAGCAGCACCTGCGGGTCCCCGAGCAGGGCGGTGGCGATGCCGAGCCGCTGGCCCATGCCGAGCGAGAAGCCCTTCGTACGCTGCCGGGCGGCGTCCTGCAGCCCGACCACGGCCAGGACCTCGTCCACCCGCTTCTCCGGGATCCCGGAGAGCTGGGCGATGGAGAGCAGGTGGGTACGGGCCCGGCGGCCGCCGTGCACGGCCTTGGCGTCGAGCAGCGCTCCGACGTGCCGCTGGGCGTTCGGGAGCTCCCGGAAGGGGAGGCCGTTGATCGTGACATGACCGGACGTGGGCCGGTCCAGGCCAAGGATCATGCGCATGGTGGTGGACTTCCCGGAGCCGTTGGGCCCCAGGAATCCCGTGACGTGCCCCGGCTTGACCTGGAACGACAGCTGGTCGACGGCGGTCTTGGCGCCGTAGCGCTTGGTCAGGCCGACTGCCTCGATCATCTTGCTGCCCCTTACCAGGCCGGGACGACTTTCGCCCGCGTAAGGGTTAAGAGGATATCGAGGTTCCTCTGGTTCCGTCCCGGGCCGGATCCCTGAGCTACCCCTGAGACCGACCCGGGGATCCCCCGTAGTACGTCGGCAGGAGGTCAGGCGTCCCTCTTGCGGAGGACGGCGTAGCCCCCGAGTACCGCGGCCAGCGTCCAGAGGACCATGATCCCGAAGCCGCCCCACGGTCCGTACGGGGTCTCGAAGGACCCGAGGGCGTCGGGCACGACCTGCATGATCCTCCCCCCGGCATTGCTCGGCAGGTACTGGCCGACCGTACGGGTCGCCTCGAAACCCACGAGGAGGTTCGAGACGATCAGGAAGAACGGGACCAGGACGCTGATGGCGGCGACCGAACTGCGCAGCATGGCCGCCACGCCCATGCAGAAGAGGGCCAGCAGCGCCAGGTACAGGCCGGCGCCGGTCACGGCGCGCAGCACGCCCTCCTCGTCGATCCCGATGCCGAGGTCACCGAGGAGCGCCTGGGTGAGGAAGAACGACACGAAGCTGGTCAGCAGCCCCACGGCCAGGGCCAGCGTCGTCGCCACCGCCATCTTGCCGAGCAGGAAGTGCCCGCGGCGCGGTACGGCGGCCAGTGAGGTGCGGATCATGCCCGTGCTGTACTCGGTGCTCACGACCAGCACCCCGAAGACGATCATGGCCAGCTGTCCGAGCTGCATCGAACTGAGGCTCGTCGCGGTGGGGTCGAAGGTGGCCCGCTGGGCCGCGTCCAGGTCGTTCGGGTCGAACGTGGCGCTGAACAGCGCGGCGAACCCGACGGTGACGAGGAAGACGAGGGCGAGGGTCCAGCTGGTGGAGGCGACCGTGCGGATCTTGGTCCACTCGGACTTGAGGACGGCGTTGAAGGCCATGGTCACTCGCCGCCCTTGCGCGTCGCCTCGTAGCCGGCGCCCCAGGCGGGGACGTCGGCCGGCCGGGCCGGGTTGTCGGCGGCCATGCCGAGCGGGACCGGGGCGGCGGGTGCGCCCGGTGCGTGGGCGTGGTATTCGACGGAGTCGGCCGTCATGCGCATGAACGCTTCTTCCAGTGAGGCCCGTTGCGGGCTGAGCTCGTGCAGCACGATCTGGTGCCGGGCGGCGAGCTCGCCGAGCTGTTCCGCGCTCGCTCCGTCGATCTCCAGCGTGCCGGTGGCGGGAACGCTGACGGCGTGGATCCCGGCGTCGTGCAGGACGTCCTTGAGCCGTTCCTGCTGCGGGGAACGCAGCCGGACGTAACTGCGGGAGTTCTGCTGAATGAAATCGGCCATCGGAAGATCGGCCAGAAGTCTCCCTTGACCGATGACGACCAAATGGTCTGCGGTCAGCGCCATTTCACTCATCAGATGGGAGGAAACGAAGATCGTCCGCCCTTCCGCCGCCAGGCCCTTCATCAGATTGCGGATCCAGAGAATTCCCTCCGGGTCCAGACCGTTGACGGGCTCGTCGAACATCAGGATTTCCGGATCTCCCAGCAGGGCGGAGGCGATTCCCAGCCGTTGACCCATGCCCAGCGAAAATCCTTTGGACTTCTTCTTCGCCACGGCCGTCAGTCCGACCAGGTCCAGCACCTCGTCGACCCGGCCCTGCGGGATCTCGTTCGACTGGGCCAGACAGAGCAGGTTGTTGTAGGCGCTGCGGCCGCCGTGCATGGCCTTCGCGTCGAGCAGCGCCCCGATGTGCTTCAGCGGTTCCGGCAGGTCGCGGTAGTGCTTCCCGTCGATCCGGACCGTCCCGCTGGTCGGATTGTCGAGGTCGAGCATCATGCGCATGGTCGTGGACTTCCCTGCCCCGTTGGGGCCGAGGAAGCCGGTCACCACCCCCGGTCGGACCTGGAAGCTGAGGTTGTCCACGGCGGTCTTCGCGCCGAATCGTTTGGTGAGTCCCTCTAGCTCGATCATGCGGACACGCTAGAACGCCCGAGGGCCCTACGCCACCTCGAACAGGTGACACAGGGCCCTCGGTCGGGCCAAGCACATGTGACGGGTTTCCGGCCGGCGGATCAGCGGCTCTGCTGCGCCGGGACGCCGCGGCTGACCGGCTCGTCGTCCACGATCGGGTTGGCCGCGGCGACGGCCGCACCGGTGAGCGTCGCCAGCATCTCGCGGACGTTGGTCAGCTGGGCGTTGATCGAGTCGCGGCGGTTGGTGAGCGCCGCCAGCTCGCGCTCGGACTCGCTGCGGA
Source organism: Streptomyces sp. MB09-01 (assembly GCF_033794505.1). Lineage (NCBI taxonomy): Bacteria > Bacillati > Actinomycetota > Actinomycetes > Kitasatosporales > Streptomycetaceae > Streptomyces > Streptomyces sp. MB09-01. Next base: position 7,301 of record NZ_JARAYQ010000150.1, read on the forward strand.
TACGGTCCGCCTTGGCGTTGGCGTCGGCCACGATGTCCTCGGCCTGGCGCTGCGCGGTCTCCACGGTCTGGCGGGCACGGCGCTCCGCGTCCGTACGCAGCTTCTCGGCCTCCAGGCGCAGCTGCTCCGCGCGGTGCTCGATCTCGGCGAGGCGCTTCTCGGCCTTGGCCTGACGCGAGGCCAGGTCGCGCTCGGACTGCTCACGGCGCTTGGCCAGGTTGGTCTCGAAGTCCGCGGCGGCCTGGGCGGCCTTGGCACGGGTCTCCTCGAACAGCGCGTCGGCCTCCTCGCGCTTGGAAGCCGCGTCCTTCTGGGCCTCCGCGCGCAGGGTCGACGCGTCGCCCTTCGCCTTCTCGACGATGCGGACGCCCTCGTCCTCCGCCTTCGTCTTGCGGTCGGCGGCGAACGACTCGGCGTCGTTGCGCACCTGCTGGGCAGCCGACTCGGCCAGCTCGCGGTGCTGCTCGGCCGCGCGACGGGCCTCCTCGCGCAGGTCCTTCGCCTCCTCCTCGGCCAGCCGGAGGATCTTCTCGACCCGGGCACCGAGGCCGGCGTACGACGGCTCGGCGTCGTTCACCTGGGCCTGGGCGTTCTGCGTCTCGAGGTGCAGCTCCTCGATCCGCTTTTCCAGAGAGTTGATACGTCCAAGGGCGCTGTCGCGGTCGGAGACCAGCTTGGTAATGCGGTCGTCCACCTGACCGCGGTCGTAACCACGCCGCACGAGCTCGAAGCCGAAGGGGGAGGAAGTGTCGCTCATGGGGTTCCTGTCGAATGAGACCGATGAGGTGCTACGTGAGGTGTTAAGGGGAATCCTAGGCGCCCAAGCGGCGTGTCATCGAGTCAATCCGCGTTTGATCTGGACAATGACACCCCTTTTGAGTGGCAAGGCGACAGAATGCTTGTCACTCGTTCGCCTGAACCTCCATCAGGTGGACACACCCCCGCGCGTTTTGGCTACCCCTCTGACGTCTTGCCACTCGAACGAGTGGATCCCGCAGTCACTCCGGCCTTCACGCCCCCCGCGCCCTGGCCACCGACCGCCGGCTTTCCGCCACCCGAAGGCGCCTCGAATGATTCCAACGCCTCAAGAACGTCCTGGACACGGGAGATCTCCGCCTGAATGTCCTCGCGCCGGCGCACCAGGACCTCCAGCTCACGGCGGCCCTCATCGACGAGGCGTTCGGCCTCCGCCTTGGCCTGCGCGAGGGTGCTCTCGGCCTCCCGGGTCAGCTCCGCCTTCTTCTGCTCGGCCTCCTTGAGCAGCGCCTCCGCCTTGCGCACCGCAGCGATGCGGACCTTGCTCGCCTCGCTGCTCGCGTCCGACACCAGGGCCTTGGCCTTCGCCTCGGCCTCGACGCTCTGCTCGGTCGCCGCCCGCACCAGCTTGTCCACGCGCTCGCCGGCCGACTTCATCTGCTCGGCCGACTCCCGGCGGGCCCGCTCGTGCAGCTCCTCGACCTCGCCCTCGACGCGGCCGCGCAGCTCCTCCGCCCGCTCCCTTATGGCGGCCGCGTCCCTGCGCGCGCCGACCAGCAGCTCGTCCGCGTCCGTACGGGCCTTCTCCACCAGGGAGTTGCCCTCGACGGTCGCCTCCGAGGTGATCCGCGCCGCCTCCTTGCGCGCCGCGTCGACCATCGCGTCGGCCTGCTCCTCGGCCGCCGTGGTGGCGGCGAGGGCCTGCTGCTGCGCATCGGCCGTGAGCTTGTCGGCCTCCGCGGAAGCCTCCGTGATGAGCCGGTCGACCTGCTCCGCGGCCTCGCTGCGGCGCTTGTTGGCCGCCTCGCGGGCCTCGTCCAGCAGCCGCTCCGACTCCGTACGGGCCTGCGTGCGGGTGCGCTCGGCCGCGGTCGCAGCCTCCGCCTTGAGCCGCTCGGCCTCCGCCCGGGTACGGGTCGCGTGCTCCTGCGCCGACGACAGCGCCTCCGACGCGTCCGCACGCAGCCGCTCGGCCTCGCCGGCCGCCTCGCCGACCGTGCGCTCGTTCGCCTTGCGGGTCTCCGCGGTGAGCTTGTCGGCCTCGGACGCGGCCTCGGTGATGAGCCGGTCCGCCTGCTCGGCCGCCTCGGTGCGCAACCGGTTCGCCTCGGCGCGCGCCTCGTCCAGCGTCTGCTCGGACTCCCGCTCCGCGCTCGCCAGGGTCTCGTTCGCCGCGACCGTGACGCGGTCCGCCTCCGCGGTGGCCTCGCCGATGATCCGGCCGCCGTCCGCGCGGGCGTCCTCCAGGACCCGGGCCGCCTCGGCGCGCAGCCGGTCGGCCTCCGCCGCGGCCTCGGCCACCGTGGCCTCGTTGGCCACACGGGTCTCGTCGATGAGCCGGTCGCCCTCGGCACGCGAGTCGACCATGATCCTCGCGGCGTCGCGCTCGGCACTCGCCAGCGTCTCGGCCGCCTGCGCCTTGAAGCGTGCCGCGTCGGCGCCCAGCCGCTCGGCCTCCGCCTTCGCCTCGCCCACGGTGACCGCGTTGGCCGCCCGGGTCTCCTCGATGAGCCGGTCGGCTTCCGCCGAGGCCTCGGCGATGAGCCGGTCGACCTGTTCCGCGGCCTCGGTACGCAGCCGGTTGCCCTCGGCGCGGGCCTCGTCCAGGGTCGCGGCGGCCTCGACGCGGGCGGCCTCCGCCGCCTGCGCCGCCTCGGCGATGATCCGCGAGGCCTCCGCCGCGGCCTCGGCGACCGTGGCCGCGTTCGCCGCGAGGGTCTCCTCGGTGAGCCGCTCGGCCTCGGCCGTCGCCTCCGCCGTGATCCGGGCGCCCTCGGCGCGGGCGGCCTCCAGCGACTCCGCCGCCTCGCCGCGGATGCGGTTCGCGTCGTCACGGGCATCGGCCCGGGTGCGCGCCGCGTCCCGCTCGGACGCCGCCAGCGCGTCCGTGGCCTCCGTACGCACCCGCTGTGCGTACTCGGCGGTGTCACCGCGCAGTTGCTCCGCCTCGGCGATCGCCTCGCCGACCGTCCGCTCCGCCAGCGCCTTCGCCGCGTCCGTCTCGGCCCGCGCCTCGCTGCGGATCCGGTTGGCGTCCTCGGTGGCCCGCTCCCGCTCCGCGTAGGCGTCGGAACGGACCCGGCCCGCCTCCTCCTCGGCCTCCGTCTTCGTACGCTCCGCCACGTGCTCGGCGGCGTTGCGCAGCCCGGCGATCTCTTCCTCGGCCTGCTCGTGCAGCCCCGCCACGGAATCCCGCACCTGCTGGGCGGTGGCCTCCGCCGCGGACACCAGCTCCGAGGCGCGCCGCTCGGCCTCGTCGGTCAGGCGGGCCGCCTCGGCCTGCGCCTCCTCCGAGCGGCGGCGGGCCGCGGCCAGCAGCTCCTCGCTCTGCTCGCGGGCCTGCGCCCGCTCCTGCTCCGCGTCCGTCCGGGCCGACGCCAGGGTCTCCTCGGACTCCCGGCGACGCCGGGCGGCCTCCTCCTGAGCGGCGGCCAGCGCCTCCGCGGCCTCCTCGGCGACCCGCTCGGCCGCCGCCTTCGCCTCGGCGCGCAGCCGGTCCGCGGTCTCCTGTGCCTCCGAGCGCACCCGCTCCGCCTCGGCCTCGGCCTCGCCGCGCAGCCGTACGGCGACCTGCTCGGCCTCCGCGCGCACCCGCCCGGCGTCCTGCGCCGCGTCCGTGCGCAGCTGGTCGGCCTCCGCCTCGGACTGCGACTGCAGGGTGCGGATCCGCTCCGCCGACTCGGCGCGCAGCCGGTCGTTCTCCTCGGACGTCTCCCGGCGGATGTTCTCCGCCGCCGCGCGGGCGTCGCGCAGCGTCTGCTCGGCCGTCGTCAGCCGGCTCTCGGCTTCGGTGTGCAGCCGTACGAGCTCCTCGTCGGCCTCCGCCCGCCTGGCGGCCACCGCCTGCTCGGTCTCCTCGCGGCGCGCGAGGGCCGCCGCCTCCGCCTCGGCGCGTACGGCCTCGGCCTGCTCCTCGGCCTCGGCGCGCAGCCGCTCGGCTTCGGCGCGGGTCCGCTCCAGGGTCTCCTCGGCCTGCTTGCGCAGGGTGCCGGCCCGCTCGACGGCCTCGGCGCGGACCCGCTCGCTCTCGGCGGTCGCCCCGCCGCGCAGCTCGTCCGCGTCCGCCTTGGCCTTGCCGAGCAGCTCCTCGGCGGTCCGGGCCGCCTCCTCGATCTGCTGGACCGCCTCGCGGCGGGCCTCGCCGCGGATCCGCTCGCCCTCGGCGACGGCCTCCGCGCGCAGCTGCTCGGCCTCGCCGCGCAGCCGCCGGGCCTCCGCCTGGAGCTCGACCGTGCGGGCCCGGTACTCCTCGGTGTCGTCCTTCGCGGCGCCCTTGAGCTCGTCGGCCGTGGCCGCCGCCTGCAGGCGCAGCCGGTCGGCCTCGGCCTCGGCCTCGCGGCGGATCCGCTCGGCCTCCTCGGACGCGGCCCGGGTGGTGGCCCGGGCGTCCTCCGAGGCCTTGTTCAGTACGTCCTCGGCGGTGCGGGCGGCCTTCGCCAGCTGCGCCGCCATGTCCTCGGCCGCGGCCGTACGGGCCTGCTCGCCGGCTTCGGTGCGCTGCCGCTCGGCGTCCGCGCGGGCGTCGGCCAGGGCCTGCTCGGCCTCCGACTTGAGGGCCTCGGCCTCCTTGGTGGCCTCGCCGACCAGCCGGGCGACCTGCTCCTTGGCGGTGCGGGTGCGCTGCTCGTTGACGGACTCCGCCGACGCGAGCTGGCGGGCCGCGCTCTCCTTGGCCTCGGCGAGGACCCGCTCGGCCTCGGCCCGGGCCTCGCGCAGCGCGGACTCGGCCTCCTGCGCGCGTGACTCGGCCACCCGGCCGAGGTCCATGGTCTGCTGGCGGGTCTGCTCGGCCTCTGCGGAGGTGGTGGAGCGCAGCCGCTCCGCGTGCTCGGTGGCCTCCTGGGCCTGTGCGGAGGCGGCGGTCAGCAGCCGCTCGGCCTCCTTGCGGGCGCGCAGCAGGGTGGCTTCGGTCTCCGCGCGGGCGGCCTCCGCGTCGGCGGCGATCCGGCGCCGGGTCTCCTCGGCGACCCGGGCCGCCTCGGCGCGGGCGGCGTTCAGGGACTGCTCGGCCTCGGCGCGGGACTCCTCCATGAGCCGGCGCGCCTGGGACTCCGTACGGGCGCGCAACTGCTCGGCCCAGGCCACGTTCTCGTTGACGTGCGCCTCGACGGTCTGGCGGCGCTCGTTGAGCTCCTGGTCCAGCCGCTGTCGGCGGTTGACGGCCTCGGCGTGCAGTTCCGCCTGCAGGCGGGCCTGGTGCTCGGCGTGCTCCTGGAGGATGCGCTGGGTCTGCGCCCGGGCGTCGCGCAGCTCGCGCTCGGCGTCGGAGCGCATCTGGTCGGCCTGGATCTGGGCATTGCGGAGCAGCTGCTCCGCCTGGTATCCCATGTCCGCGCCGTCGTAGGCAGGGCGGGACGCCAGAGATCGGCGCACCTCGTGGAGCTTGGCGCGCAGCACCTCGACCTGGTATCCCAGGTCCTCAGCGTGCTGGACGGCCTTCCCGCGCTCCTTCTTCAGCCGCTCCATCTCGGCTTCGAAGCGCGAGAGATGGTCGGCCCCGGCCTGATGGCTCTCCTGGCTTTCGTAGCCCCGCACAGCGCGGTCCCATCCGTCCCCTGGTCGCAAGCTCACTCCCAAATGAGCATCGCTCGCCCGCTGAACGACGCCCCCGGGGGAATGGTGTCAGATACCGGGGCAGGGGTCACAGGCCCCGACCCCGTCTCCGCACCGAACCCCGGCCGAGCCATGGCCACTCTACCGGCCGGGGAATCGGGCTATCAGTGGTCCATCAGTGCTCGGGGTTGGAGGTGACCAGTTCGGTGAGGACGCCGTGGCAGTCCTTGGGGTGGAGGAAGGTGATGGAGGAGCCCATCGAGCCCGTGCGGGGCTGGTCGTAGAGGACGCGGACGCCCTTGCCGCGGATGGCCTCCGAGTCGCCCTGGACGTCCTCGGTGCCGAAGGCGATGTGGTGGACCCCCTCGCCGTTCTTGGCCAGCCACTTGCCCACCGCGGAGTCCTCGCGGGTGGGCTCCAGGAGCTGGAGGTAGGAGGCGCCGCCGTCGGACGTCTCGTTGATCTTCAGCATGGCCTCGCGGACACCCTGCTCCTCGTTGACCTCGGAGTGGAACACCTCGAAGCCGTACGTGGCACGGTAGAACTCGACGGTTTTGTCCAGGTCGAAGCAGGCGATCCCGATGTGGTCGATTCTTGTCAGCATGGTGACAGTGCACCGCCGAAGGGGGCGGTCACGCAACGTGCGCGCGATCACACCGGCAGCCCGGTGACCGCTGCGGTACCGCCCAGTACATTCACGTAAACCCTCGTTCACTCCTCATCCAAGGGGCTGTGCCTCATGTCCGGATCGAACAACACCACTTCTGTGATCGTCGCCGGGGCCCGCACGCCCATGGGACGGCTGCTCGGCTCGCTCAAGTCCTTCTCGGGTGCCGACCTCGGCGGCTTCGCCATCAAGTCCGCGCTGGAGCGGGCCGGGATCTCCGGCGACCAGGTCCAGTACGTGATCATGGGCCAGGTGCTGCAGGCCGGCGCAGGCCAGATCCCCGCCCGTCAGGCGGCGGTCAAGGCCGGCATCCCGATGAACGTCCCCGCGCTCACCATCAACAAGGTGTGCCTCTCGGGCCTCGACGCGATCGCGCTCGCGGACCAGCTGATCCGCGCCGGGGAGTTCGACATCGTGGTCGCGGGCGGCCAGGAGTCCATGACGAACGCCCCGCACCTGCTGCCCAAGTCCCGTGAGGGCTTCAAGTACGGCGCCATCGAGATGCTCGACGCGATGGCCTACGACGGCCTCACCGACGCCTTCGAGAACATCGCGATGGGCGAGTCGACCGAGAAGCACAACACCCGCCTCGGCATCGAGCGAGCCCCGCAGGACGAGTTCGCGGCCGCTTCGCACCAGCGCGCCGCCGCGGCCCAGAAGAACGGCGTGTTCGAGGCCGAGATCACCCCGGTCGAGATCCCGCAGCGCAAGGGCGACCCGGTGATCTTCTCGGCGGACGAGGGCATCCGCCCCGAGACCACCGCGGAGTCCCTGGGCAAGCTGCGCCCCGCCTTCGCCAAGGACGGCACGATCACCGCCGGCACCTCCTCCCAGATCAGCGACGGCGCGGCCGCCGTGGTCGTGATGAGCAAGGCGAAGGCCGAGGAGCTCGGCCTGGAGTGGATCGCCGAGATCGGCGCCCACGGCAACGTGGCGGGCCCGGACAACTCCCTCCAGTCGCAGCCGTCCAACGCGATCCTGCACGCCCTGAAGAAGGAGGGCCTGGAGGTCTCCGACCTGGACCTCATCGAGATCAACGAGGCCTTCGCGGCGGTCGCCGTGCAGTCAATGAAGGACCTCGGGGTGACCCCGGAAAAGGTGAACGTCAACGGTGGCGCCATCGCCCTGGGCCACCCGATCGGCATGTCCGGCGCCCGTGTGGTGCTGCACCTGGCGCTGGAGCTGAAGCGCCGCGGCGGCGGGGTCGGCGCGGCCGCGCTGTGCGGTGGCGGCGGCCAGGGCGACGCCCTGATCGTCCGCGTCGCCAAGTAGGCACCGCCAGGCCGCCGGGCCCCGATGCGGGGCCCGGCGGCCCGCACGTACCCGTACCAGAACCGAGGAGCGCAGCACGTATGACGGCGGTGGACGTCCCCCAGCTGGTGGCCCAGGCGCGTGAGGGCCGGCCGAGAGCGGTGGCCCGGCTGATCTCGCTGGTCGAGGGGGCGTCCCCGCAGCTGCGGGAGGTGATGGCCGCGCTGGCCCCGCTGACGGGCGGGGCGTACGTGGTCGGGCTGACGGGGTCGCCGGGCGTCGGCAAGTCGACGTCGACCTCGGCGCTCGTGTCCGCGTACCGCAAGGCCGGGAAGCGGGTCGGCGTCCTCGCCGTGGACCCGTCCTCGCCCTTCTCGGGCGGGGCGCTGCTCGGCGACCGGGTCCGGATGTCGGACCACGCCTCCGACCCGGGGGTCTACATCCGCTCGATGGCCACCCGCGGGCACCTGGGCGGGCTGGCGTGGGCCGCCCCGCAGGCGATCCGGGTCCTGGACGCGGCCGGCTGCGAGGTGATCCTGGTCGAGACGGTCGGAGTCGGCCAGTCGGAGGTGGAGATCGCTTCTCAGGCGGACACCTCGGTGGTGCTGCTGGCCCCCGGGATGGGCGACGGGATCCAGGCCGCGAAGGCGGGCATCCTGGAGATCGGCGACGTGTACGTCGTCAACAAGGCGGACCGGGACGGCGCGGACGCGACGGCCCGCGAGCTGAACCACATGCTGGGGCTGGGGGAGGCGCGCGGCCGGGAGGACTGGCGGCCGCCGATCGTCAAGACGGTGGCGGCGCGCGGGCAGGGCATCGACGAACTGGTCGAGGCGCTGGAGAAGCACCGGACGTGGATGGACGAGCGGGGGGTGCTGGCCGAGCGGCGCGCGGCGCGGGCCGCGCGGGAGGTCGAGACCATCGCGGTGACCGCGCTGCGGGCGCGGATGGCGGACCTGCACGGGGATGCGCATCTCGATGCGCTGGCCGCCAGGGTCGCCGTGGGCGAGCTGGATCCCTACGCGGCCGCGGACGCGTTGCTGGCCACGCTGACCGAGGCGTGAGTCCGGCCTGAGCCTGGGGCGGGGGCCGGCGCCGTTGCGGGGCGCTGCCCCCGAGCCCCCGCGCCTCAAGCGCCGGCGGGGCTGGATGGTGCGCGGGAGTGAGAGATCGGGGCTCCGCCCCGGACCCCCCGACTCAAGCGCCGGCGGGGCTGGATTCAGCCGGGCTGACCTCGCGCCCTGCGGGGCCGACTCGGGTCAGTTGTCGTCGCCGTCGTCCGAGTCCGAGCCGGACGGGGTGACCTTGCCCGTGGCGTGGTCGACTCGGGCGTTCCAGATCTTGCCGTCGGAGGACCTGACCTCGACGTCCCAGGAGTGGGCGCCGCCGTCCTCGTCGTCCTGCCAGCTGACGGACCAGACCTGCCCGGGGTGGGCGGCCAGGGCCGCCTTCATCGCCTGTTCGGCGTTTACCTCGGCGGCGAGCAGATCCTTGTGCTCGGTGGCGTTCTCGTCGGTGTCGCGGTTGAGTTCGGTGACCGTGCCGTCGGCCGCCACTTCCAGTTCGGCGTGGCCCTTGCCGTCCTTGCTGATCACGTCCACGTTCCAGACGGTGCCGTCCTTGTCGAGGGACTCGACGACGCCCGGATAGTGCTTCAGGGCTGCCGCCGATGCCTCCTCGGCCGTCTCCGCGGTGGGTACGGCGGCAGCGGCCGCGGTGACGGTTCTCGCCGTGTCGGCAGATGCCGCTGTCGCGGCCGCCGCCGGACCTCCCACGCACAGGACGACGGACGCGGCCGCGGAGACGTAAGCGTTGCGCTTCATGGATGGACCTCCTCAGGCCGGCCATGGCGCTCACGGTTGCTCGGCGGCGGCCGGCAGCGGACGGATACCGCCCACTGTCCGGCCCACCGCCGTGCCGGGCGCGTCGAGCGCCCGGAGGTCAGACCTTGCCGCGGGTTCCGCGCAGGTGCTCCGCCACCGGGGTCAGCGAGGCGCGCAGCGCCGCCAGGGCCTCCGGCGGCAGCAGGTCGATGAAGTGCTGACGGACGGACGCCACGTGGTGCGGGGCGACCTTGCGCATCGTCTCCATGCCCTCGTCCGTGAGCACCGCGTACAGGCCGCGGCGGTCGGACTCGCAGTTCACCCGGCGGACGAGGCCCGCCGTCTCCATGCGCGTGATCTGGTGCGACAGTCGGCTCTTGGACTGCAGGGTGGCGGTGGCCAGGTCGCTCATCCGCATCCTGTGGTCCTGCGACTCCGAGAGGTTCACGAGGATCTCGTAGTCGTTGTTGGTGAGTCCGAAGGGCTGGAGATCCTTTTCCAGCTGGTGCATCAGCAGTCTGCTGACGTCCAGGTGGGTGCGCCACGCGCACTGTTCGGCGTCGGTCAGCCAGCGGGTGGCCGTCTCGGTCTCCATGGTCTCCATGAATGAACTCTACCTAAAAAGTTGAATTACGTACAAAGGTCGGAGGTCGGGTGTCACAGTCCGAGGCGGCGCTGGAGATCACCCAGCTGTCCCGGCATCCGCGGTACGCCCAGCTGCCCCACCGGACCCTGACCGGCCCCCGGAACGCCCTGGGCGTTGCCCGTGGCCGCGCCGGCGCCGACCGTGCCGACCGCCTGCTCCGCCATGAGCATCTCCGACGACTGCAGCAGGACCGTCCCGGCTCCGACGAATTCGAACTGGTGCTCCTCGCCCGAGCTGCCCCCGATGCCGCTCAGCGAGCGCAGGCCGCCCAGCACGCCCGACATGTAGCCGTGGTCGTAGTGGTGGCACGGCGAGGGGCAGTCCGCCCAGCCCACCAGCGCCTGCGGGTCCACGCGCAGCGGCGGCTCCATGAACACCACCGGCCCGTTCGACGCCGCCACGAACTTGCCCGTGCCGATCAGGGTCAGGAAGCCCGGGACGATCGACTGCTTCAGCGCCAGGGAGGGCTGGTAGGCGAGCAGGTTGCCCGACCGGATCGTCAGGTTGCCGTTGTCCAGGTCGTACGAGTTCACGTCGAAGGCCCGGTCGGCCAGCAGCATCTTGCCCGAGCCCTCGGCGACCACCCAGTCACTGGCGTGCAGGGGGGAGTGGAAGCTCGTGCGCAGCAGGCGGTCGAAGCGTCCGTTGCCGATGCCGTTGAAGTCGATGTTCCCGTAGTACGAGATCATCTTGCCCTTCTGCAGGAACCACTGGCTCCCCTTGAGCTCCACGCAGAAGGTGTACGCGTTCACGTTGTCGTCGGAGGGCAGCGTGTACGGGTCGAAGACGGTCGGGCCGCCGGGTCCGCCGGTCACAGGGCCAAAGTTCACAGCTTCTCCTCGGAGGCCTGTACGTACACCGCGCCCTGGCCGGACAGCTCCAGCTGGAACGCCTCGCCCGAGCCGCGCCCCACCATGTCCCGCCAGCCGAGCGCGGCGGAGAGCTTGTTGCGGACCTCGCCGTGGTGGGCGACGTACGCCTGCGGGTCCACGTGGACCGGGCGCTGAGGGGTGATGGGGAGCTCGATGACCCCGCCGTGGGCCATCACGGCGACCGAGCCGTGGCCCTTGAGGGTGGTGGTGAACAGGCCCTGGCCGGTCACCTGGCCGCGGACCATGCCCATGACCCCGCCCTGGGAACCCATGAACATCGTCCCCTGCTGGAGGGTGCCGTCGAAGGCGAGCAGCCGGTCCGCCTCGACGTACAGGGTCTCGCCGGTCAGGTTGATCACCTGGATGTGGTGGCCGCCGTGGCCGAACATCACGGTGCCGCTGCCCTCGACCGTCATCAGCGGGGTCTGCTCGTTCGCGACCCGGCGCCCGATCATGCCCATGACCCCACCCTGACCGCCCGTCAGGCTCGGGGTGAAGGAGACCTCGCCGCGGTACGCGAGCATCGCGCCGCGCTGGCTGAACATCTTCTGGCCCGGGACGACCTGGGCCTCGACCATCTTCGAGTTGATCTCGCGGAACGGCATCAGATGTCGCCCCCGACGGTGTTGCGCTCGCTGGGCTGCACGTACACCAGGCCCTCGCCCTCGAAGCGGATCTGGAACGCCTCGCCGGATCCCTCGCCGATCAGTGTGCGGAAGTTCACACCGGACTGGAAGGACTGCTGGAGGTTGCCGGTGTGCGCGATGTACGCCCCCGGGTCGACGGAGAGCGGGTACTGGGCGCTCACGCGCAGCACCACCGCCGGCCCGTCCGACATGATCGCCGCCTGGCCGGAGCCCTCGACGGTCGTGGTGAAGAGACCGTTGCCCGTCGTCGCACCGCGCAGGCCGGTGAAGGTGGTGCCGGTCCGCAGACCGGCGTCGGTGCACAGCAGGTTGCTGGACTCGACGTAGAGCTTCTCGCCGCGCAGATTGACCAGATTGATCTCACTGGCGCGGTCGGCGAAGAAGCAGGTGCCGTGCCCCTGTACCTCCATCACCGTCATCTGTTCGCCGGTCAGCCGGCGGGTCACCATGCCGCGGAGGCCTTCGCCACCGCCGGTCATCTTCTTGAAGGCCATCTGCCCGTCGTACGCGACCATGGAGCCGTTCTTCGCTTTCACGGCATCCCCGGTCAGGTCGACGGCCAGCACCTTGCTGCCTTGGAGTCGGAACTGAGCCACGGGAAGACGTTATCGGCAGCGGGCGAACCCGAACAGAGCCCCGTGGCCGATATATGCCACACCTGGTCGGTATGGGCGCGATGCCGGACGTTCCGGGCCGCCGTGGCGGGGGAGGGGCCGGGTCAAGATCCCGCAAAGCGGCTGAGACACTGGAACCGACCCAGGCCTCCACCCCGAAGGTTGAACGTGGACATCAAGACTGCCTCCGCCCTGCACCGTCTGCGCCTGATCTCCGTTCCGGAGGCGCTGTCGTTCCCGGCCCTGCTGATCTTCGGTACGGCGCTGACCTGGCTGACGGGTTTCGACGCGCTGAAGATGCCGCTCGGCCTCCTGCACGGGATCCTGTTCCTCATCTACTCGGTGTTCCTGCTGGACGTCTGGTACAAGGCGAAGTGGCCGTTCAAGAAGGTCGCGCTGTTCTTCGTCCTCTCCCTGGTGCCCTTCGGCGGGCTGTACGGCGACAAGCTGCTCAAGCGGGAAGAGGCCGACAGCGTCGTGGCGGCCCGCGCGCGACAGGCGGCGGAAGCGTGATCGTCGCGTTCTCGGTGACCCCGCTGGGGGTCGGGGAAGAGGTCGGCGAGTACGTCGCCGACGCGGTGCGGGTGGTCCGCGAGTCCGGCCTGCCGAACCGTACGGACGCCATGTTCACGACCGTTGAGGGCGAGTGGCACGAAGTCATGGACGTGGTCCGGCGTGCGGTGGCCGCCGTCGAGGAGCGGGCGCCGCGGGTCTCCTTCATCCTCAAGGCCGACATCCGTCCCGGCGTGAGCGACGGGATCACCTCGAAGGTGGAGACGGTGGAGCGGCACCTCGCCGGGGGCTGACGCGGCCCGCCACTGTTGTGTGAAGCGCCCTTGGCCTCCTGGCCGGGGGCGCTTTCGCGTGTGCGGGCCGGTGGTGGGGGCCCCGGGCTGCGCCCGGGCTTCCCGGGCCTCCGCCCCGGACCTCGCCGCCTCGAACGCCGGCGGGGCTGAAGGGTGGGGCTCCGCCCCGGACCTCGCCGCCTCGAACGCCGGCGGGGCTGGAGTGGTGAGGCGGGGGCGGAACGGCTGCGCCGTAAGGGCCGATTACTCCGTGGCCCGGCGGGCCAGGCCCAGGGCGTAGTCCGGCCACCAGGTGCCGGGCGGGGGGCCGCCGCGGCAGGTGCCGTCGGAATCGCCGGGGCGCTTGATCCACAGGTACGCGTCGACGAGCGGGTCGGCCGTGCGGTCGGTCGGCGGGGTTCCGAGGGCGCGGCCCGGCGGATTGCACCGGGCGCGGTCGCCCGGCAGCGGCCCGACGCCGTTGCGGCCGGTGTCGATGACGAAGTGTCTGTTCCCGGTGCGCTCGGAGATCCTGGCGCCGTACGCCCGCGCGGCCGCGTCGGGCTGGAAGCCGGAGACGTTGACGGCGAAGCCGTCCGCGCGTTCCAGGCCCGCCTCGGCGAGGGGCGCGACGAGGTCCGTCGGGTTCTTGACCGCCACCGGATCGCCCGCGTCCAGGTAGACCTTGGTGTTCGGGTTCCGCTTGAGCCGGTCGACGGCCTCGGAGAGCAGCCGGAAGCGCTCGGCGCGGCGGTCGGCCGGGGTGCAGCCGTCGACGGTGTGCGCGACGGCGCCGGGTTCCAGGACGACGAGGGCCTTGGTCTTCCCGATGCCGTCGGCGAAGGCGCCGATCCAGTCGCGGTACGCCCGGGCGTTCGCGGCGCCGCCGGGCGGGTGCTGCCCGCAGTCGCGGTACGGGATGTTGTGCGCGGCGAGCAGCAGGGTCCGCCCGGTGGCCCGGGCGCCCGCCGCGGCCCGCCGGATCTCGGGGCCCGGGTCGCCGCCCGGCCCCCACAGGGCCATCGGCCGGTCCGCGATCCTGCGCAGCACCTGTGCGTCGCTGTTGCGGCCGGCCGCCTCCCAGGCGGCGACCTGCCGGGCGGCCCTGCTCTGCGGGTCCACCCAGTACGGGGACCCGGCGTCGGCCGCGACGGGAGAGGGGGACCGGGCCGGGGCGGCGGGACTCCCCGGCGCCCCGGCCCGGTCCCCCTC
>NZ_JARAYQ010000151.1:0-21342 GCF_033794505.1 Streptomyces sp. MB09-01
CCCCCGTATCGGCCCCGCTGCCCGCCGAGGGCCGCGGCCGTGGTCTCGGGCCGGTCGCGCTGGTGATCTCGGCGGGGATCTCGGTGCAGTTCGGCGCCGCCCTCGCGGTCATGATCATGCCGAGGGCGGGTGCGGCGGGCGTGGTCACCCTGCGCCTCGCGGCCGCCGCGGTCGTGCTGCTGCTCCTGTGCCGGCCCAAGGTCCGCGGATACTGCCGCTCCGACTGGGGCACGGTCCTCGCTTTCGGCGTCGCCCTGGCCGGCATGAACGGGCTCTTCTACCAGGCCATCGACCGGATCCCGCTCGGCCCGGCCGTCACCCTGGAGGTGCTCGGGCCGCTGGCCCTGTCCGTCTTCGTCTCCCGGCGCCTGGTGAACGTCCTGTGGGCCGGCCTCGCCCTCGGCGGCGTGGTCCTGCTCTCCGGACACGGCGGGGGCGGCCTCGGCTTCGGCTCCCTCGACCCGCTGGGCGCGGCCTACGCGCTCGGGGCGGGCGCGATGTGGGCGGCGTACATCGTGTTCAGCGCGCGTACGGGCCGTCGCTTCCCGCAGGCGGACGGTCTGGCCCTGGCGATGGCCGTGGCCGCGGTGCTCTCGCTGCCGCTGGGCATCGTCGGCGCCGGCTCGGACCTGCTGGTGCCGAGCACCCTCGCGCTGGGCGTCGGTGTGGCCGTACTGTCCTCGGTCCTGCCCTACACGCTGGAAATGCTCGCCCTGCGGCGGATGCCGGCCCCGACCTTCGCGATCCTGATGAGCCTGGAGCCGGCCATCGCCGCCACCGCGGGCTTCCTCGTCCTGAACCAGGCCATGTCCGCGCTGGACGCCCTGGCCATCGCCCTCGTGATCGCGGCCAGCATGGGCGCGGTCCGCTCCCAGATCAGGAAGCAGGCCGTCTGATGGACGTCGTCACCTACCTGGCCGAGGCCCCCGAGGCCCGCCGCCCCGCCCTCACCAGCCTGCGGGAACTGTGCCTCGCGGAACTGACGGACTTCGAGGAGGTCATCGCGTACGGGATGCCCGCCTACGTGCGGCCGGGCGCGACCGTCGCGGAGATCGCCTGGGCGAACCAGAAGCAGTACATCTCCTTCTACCTGCTGCGCACGGACGTGCGGGACGCCTTCGAGGACCGCCTGGCCGCCCACGACATGGGCAAGGCCTGCCTCCGCTTCCGCAACCCGGCCAAGGTCGACTTCGACCTCCTGCGCGACCTCCTGCGCGCCACGGCGACGGCCGCACCGGGGCCGGTCTGCGTGTAGCGGTCCCGGAGGCCGCCGCGCTCAGAAGCCGAGGGCGAGGGCCACGGCCGCCGGAGCGGCGTAGATCATTGGGAAGGTGACGTGGGCGTAGGAGCGGGCGCGCAGGACGGTGATGACGGCGCCGGTGAAGTAGAGGACCAGGCCGATGGCGGCGGCGATGCCGACGGCCGGGATCCAGAGCCCCACGACCAGGCCGGCGGCGCCGGCGACCTTGGCGGTGGCGAGCCGGTTCCACCAGCTGCGCGGGACGCCGTACTCGGCGAGCGGCTCGACGGTGAACTTGGCGCCGAAGAAGATCGAGGCGCCGGAGAAACCGGCCATGAAAGCGGCGACCAGGGTGACGACGGTGGCGGTGGTGGACATGATTGGGGCTCCCTCTGCTCGGCTGCTCTCTGCGTGCCCTTCACTCCACTGACCCGGGGGAACGCAGGAGTGTGACCGGTCGGGGAAAGCTTTTTCTCCTGGGTTTCCACGCCCGCCCCGCCGGCCGCGGGAGACCGGCGGGGCGGGCGTACGGCTGTCAGCCGAGCGGCAGGTCCAGGTAGGAGGGCGTCGCCTCGGGCGAGGTGAAGGCCAGCGTCGCGCGCGGCAGGTTGGCGTCGCCGTAGAACGGGTCGCGAGCGTCGATCACCAGCATCAGGCGGTGGCCGCGCGGCACGTCGTACGCCGTCGCCTGGAGGTCGATGTCCGCGCTGATCAGGCTGTCGGGCGGGGAGTCGGCGTCGGTGTACGGGGCGTGCGTGACGAGGTGGGCCGCGCCGTCGGGGGCCGCGTCGAGGAGGTACGCGACGAAGGTGGAGCCGGGGTTCGCCGCCCGGTACGTCACGCGCAGCCGCGGAGTGCCGCGCAGCCGGACGGTCTCCGCGGCCGGGTCCGCTTCCCACACGGCGGCGACGGTGCGGTCGATGTCGTCGGTCGGGTAGACCTTCGGGCGGCCGGCGATCTCGTCGTACCCGGACTCGACGACCTTGTCGGCGACGGCCGCGGGGGTGTCCACCCCGCACACCACGGTCGCGGTCCAGCCGGCCTGCGGCTGCTCGGCCAGTTCCCCGCCGTCGGCCAGGTGCAGCCGTTGCACGCTCTCGGTGAGCGAGGGCCAGCTGGGGCGGGGTTCGAGGGTGTTGCTCCACATGACCTCGCCGAGCACCTGGCCCTCGGCGCCGATGCCGTTGTCGATCCCCTTGAGGTGGTGGTCGAACCAGCGGTGGGCGTCCGTCCAGATCCGGTTCGGCAGGCCGAGCATGCCGGTCATCTCCGGCCCGGAGTGGTCGCCGACGGAGACGGCGAGGCGCTTGGGGCCGGTCAGCTCGTTGAACATCTTCAGGGTCTGGTTGGGCGGGAAGAGCGTCTCGTGCCAGGCGTGCGAGAAGAACACCGGCACCTGGCGGCGGTTGAGCTCCTTGATGTGGCTGAAGGGCGAGCGCGTCTCCGCCCAGCGCAGGGTGCCGGGTATGTCGCGGTTGCCGAGGACGTTGTCGAAGACGCTGTGGGTCTGCGGGCTCAGCCGCGCCTTCGCGGCCGCCTTGAGCAGGGCCCGTACGGCGGCGAGGTGGCGGGTGGAGTTCTCGTAGAACGCCTCCCCGAGGTCGCCCCAGCTGCTGAGCGCGACCACGGCGTCGACGCGGGTGTCGTGCGCGGCGACGAGCTGGCTGATGCCGGAGCCGTACGAGTCCCCGAGGAAGCCGATCCTGGTCACCGGGCCGGAGCTGCGCTCGATGAGGTGGTCCAGGGCCCGGCTGCCGTCGGCGACGTCGAGCGGGCCGGCCACGTCGGCCTGGCCCTCGGAGCCGGCGAAGCCGCGGGCGGAGTAGGCGAGGACGTTGTAGCCGCGGGCCGCGAACAGGCTGGCCTGGACGACGTACGGGAGCCAGCCGAGGCTGGTCCAGGGCGAGGGCATGACGATCACCGGGCGCGGCTGGGCCCCGGTGTGCCGCCAGAGTGCTGCGTCGAGGAGGTCCCCGTCGGCGCCGGTCACCTTGCCGCGGGTGAACACGGCGAGGGCGCGGACCTCGGCGACCTCCGCCGCGCGGGCGGGGGCGAGGCCGGTGACGTCGCCGCTCTCCAGGGCGGCGACGAAGGCGCTGAGGGCGGTGGCGTCGAGTTCGGGATAGAGGGAGAAGGGGGGTTGGGCGGCTGGAGTCACGTCAGTCCATCCTCTTCGTCGTGGATCGAACGTGGTGCGCGCGCCCGGGCCCGGAGCGGAACGTTCAGTATCGACGGGACATCCGGTGACGTATCCCGGAGTTTCCGGCTTACGGCCTGAATCGCCCCCTCCGTGCCCGGCGGACACCGCTGCCGCTCCGCGTCGCGGGACCTGCGGCCGACGGGGGCGGCGCGGCAACTCCCCTTCTGTTGCGGCGCTTTGGTGCGGGTGGCGGGAAGGCGCCGCCTCCCGAGAAAATCATGCAAGCGTGCTTGATTGTTTTATCGGGTGCTGCCAGTCTTCCCTCACGCCGAGAGGGGAGCGCACCGTGCCCGATCCGTCCGCCGTCGACGCCGCCGTCGCCGTCTTTGCCGATCTGCGCGAGGAGGGCCGTGAACTCGAAGCACTGGTAGGGGAGTTGCCTGCCGCCGACTGGGCGCGCCCCACCCCCGCAGCCGGCTGGAGCATCGCCCACCAGATCGCCCACCTGCACTGGACCGACCGGGCCTCACTGCTCTCCCTCACCGACGCCACCGGCTTCGGCCTCATGGTCGAGGAGGCCCTGAAGGCCCCCGACTCCTTCGTCGACGAGGGAGCCGAGGAAGGCGCGGCACTGCCGCCCGCCGAACTGCTCGTCCGCTGGCGGGCCACGCGCGCCGCCCTCGACGAGGCGCTCGCCGCAGCCTCGCCCGACACCCGCTTCCCCTGGTACGGGCCGCCGATGAAGGCCGCCTCCATGGCGAGCGCCCGGCTGATGGAGACCTGGGCGCACGGCCAGGACGTCGCCGACGCGCTCGGCGTGCGCCGCACCCCGACCGTGCGGCTGCGGCACGTGGCGCGGATCGGCGTCCGGGCCCGCGACTACGCCCATGCGGTACGCGGACTGCCCGCGCCCGCAGAGGAGTTCCGGGTCGAGCTGACGGCCCCCGACGGCGCCGGGGTGTGGACGTACGGGCCGCCGGACGCCCCGCAGCGGATCACCGGCCCGGCGCTCGACTTCTGCCTCCTGGTGACCCAGCGGGCCCACCGCGCCGACCTGGCCCTCACCGCGATCGGCCCGGACGCGGACCGCTGGCTTGACATCGCCCAGGCCTTCGCCGGCCCGGCGGGCACCGGGCGGAAGCCGGGGGCCGCCCGATGACGCCCGGGCCCCCCGCCGGCCGGCCCCCTGCCGGCCGCCCCCTCCTCATCGGCAACGCCTCCGGCTTCTACGGAGACCGCTTCGACGCCGTGCGCGAGATGCTGACCGGCGGCCCGCTCGACGTGCTGACCGGGGACTACCTCGCCGAGCTGACCATGCTGATCCTCGGCCGCGACCGCCTGAAGAACCCGGACCTCGGCTACGCCAAGACCTTCCTGCGCCAGCTGGAGGAGGGGCTCGGGCTCGCGCACGAGCGGGGCGTTCGGATCGTCGCGAACGCGGGCGGCCTCAACCCGGCAGGACTCGCCGACGCCGTAAGGGCCCTGGCGGCCAAGGTGGGCGTCCCCGTCGCGGTGGCCCACGTCGAGGGCGACGACCTCACTCCGTACGAGGACGGGGCACTGACCGCCAACGCCTACCTCGGAGGCGCCGGGATCACCGCCTGCCTGCGGGCCGGCGCGGACGTGGTGGTGACCGGCCGGGTCACCGACGCGGCGCTGGTCAGCGGCCCGGCGGCCTGGTGGTTCGACTGGGCCCCGGACGACTACGACAAGCTGGCGGGGGCGGTGGTCGCGGGCCACGTCCTGGAGTGCGGAACCCAGGCCACCGGCGGCAACTACGCCTTCTTCACCGCGCACGACGTCCGCCGCCCGGGGTTCCCGCTCGCGGAGATCTCCGCCGACGGCTCGGCGGTCATCACCAAACACCCCGGCACGGGCGGTGCCGTCACCCCCGGCACCGTCACCGCCCAACTCCTCTACGAGACCCAGGGCGTGCGCTACCTCGGCCCCGACGTGACCGCCCGCCTGGACACGGTCCGCCTCTCCGGGGACGGCCCCGACCGCGTCCGCGTCTCGGGCGTGCTCGGCGAACCCCCGTCCTCCACCCTCAAGGTGGGCGTCACCCGCATCGGCGGCTGGCGCAACGAGGTCGTCTTCGTCCTGACCGGCCTGGACATCGAAGCGAAGGCGGCCCTGGTCCGCACGCAGATGTCCGAGGTCCTGGAGGGAGTGGCCACCACCGACTGGACGCTCGCCCGCACGGACCACGAGGACGCCCCGACGGAGGAGACGGCCAGTGCCCTGCTGCGGCTGGTGGTCCGCGACCCTTCCCCGGACCGGGTGGGCCGCGCCCTGACCTCGGCGGCCGTCGAACTGGCCCTGGGCAGCTACCCGGGCTTCCACGTCACCACCCCACCGGGTCCGGCCCAGCCGTACGGGGTCTTCACGTCGACCCTGACCCCGGCGTACGAGGTACCCCACGTGGCAGTCCTGGCGGACGGCACCCGCCTGCCGGTATCCGTTTCAGCCCCTCCGGCGTTCGAGGAGCGGGGGTCCGGGGGCGGAGCACCCATGGGGCCGGGGCGGAGCCCCGGTTACGGGGTCGCAGCCGCGGTCAGCCGGGCGGCCAGTGCGGCGGCGGCGGCCGCCAGGGAGTCCGGCCCGCGCACGGTGAACGGCAGCCCCGTCAGCGCCAGCCGCGCCGCCATCCACTCCGGAGCGTCCGCACTCTCGAAGCGCACCGAGGTCTGCCCGCCCCCGCCCCCGCCCGGGAGGGTCGCGCTCCGCAGCCACGCCGGCAGCTGCTCGGGCCCGGCCTCGAAGTCGACCTCCACCACGTACGTCTGTTTCTCCCCGCCCCGCAACCCCCGCCGCACGAACTCCTCCGCATCCATCGGCAGCGCCCGCGCCGCGAACCGCGCCCCCGTGGCGAAGGCCTCGGACACCCGGTCCACCCGGAAGGTCCGCCAGTCCTCCCGTTCCAGGTCGTAGGCGACGAGGTACCACCGGCTCCCCGTGCTCACCAGCCGGTACGGCTCCACCAGCCGCCGCGACTCGGCCCCGTTCCCCGCCCGGTAGGCGAACCGCAGCCGCTCCGGTCCCGCCACCGCCGACGCCATCACGGTCAGCGTCCGCGGGTCCACGCTCGCCCCGTCCCCCCGGGTCAGCGCGATCGTGGCCGACTGCAGCGCGCTCACCCGGTGCCGCAGCCGCGACGGCAGGACCTGCTCCAGCTTCGCCAGGGCCCGTACGGAGGCCTCCTCGACCCCCTCGATCGCATGCCCGGCCCCGGCCCGCAGCCCCACCGCGATCGCCACGGCCTCCTCGTCGTCGAGCAGCAGCGGTGGCATCGCCGCCCCCGCCACCAGCCGGTAGCCGCCCTCCGCGCCGAGCGTGGCCTCCACCGGGTAGCCGAGGTCCCGGAGCCGCTCGATGTCGCGCCGGATGGTCCGCGCGCTGACCCGCAGCCGCTGCGCCAGCTCGCTCCCGGGCCATTCGCGCGGGGTCTGGAGGAGGGACAGCAGGGAGAGCAGCCGTGCCGGGGTGTCGGTCATGGAATCCAGGTTGCCAGCGAAATAGGACACTGACTGACCTACATCGGGTCTAGGTTTCTCTCCATGACCACCGAGACGTCCAAGACATCGCCCGAAAGAGAGAACGGGCCCGTACGAGAAGAGCGGAACGACGTAGCCCACGACGCACCCAGTTCACCTGCCGACCGCCGCCGCTGGCTGGCGCTCGCCATCGTGATGACCGCGGCCTTCATGGACCTGGTTGACGTCACGATCGTCAACATAGCCATCCGCACCATGCGCGAGGACTTCGGCGCTTCCACCAGCGCGATCCAGTGGATCACCGCGGGGTATGCCCTCGCCTTCGCCGCCGGCCTGATCACCGGCGGCCGTCTCGGTGACATCTACGGCCGCAAGCGCATCTTCCTCATCGGCATAGCCGGGTTCACCGCCGCCTCGCTGCTCTGCGGCATCGCCGCCAACCCGGACGTGCTCGTCGTCGCCCGCCTCCTCCAAGGCGGCATGGCCGCCCTGATGGTGCCGCAGGTCCTGGCGATCATCCATGTCACCTTCCCGCCCCAGGAGCGCGGCAAGGTCTTCGGCATGTTCGGCGCGATCGTGGGCCTCGCCGCCGTTTCGGGCCCGCTGCTCGGCGCGCTGCTCATCGAGTGGGACCTCTTCGGTCTCGGCTGGCGCCCGATCTTCCTGATCAACCTGCCCGTCGGCATCATGGGCGTGATCCTGGGCCGCAAGTTCATCGCCGAGTCCAAGGCCCCGCAGGCGCTGCGCCTGGACCTGATCGGCGTCGTCCTCGCCACCCTCGCCCTGGTCCTGCTGATCTTCCCGCTGACCCACGGCCACGAGAACGACTGGCCGCTGTGGGGCTTCGGCTGCATGATCGCGGCGCCGTTCGTCTTCGCCGCCTTCATCGCCTACGAGAAGTACAAGATCAAGAAGGACGGCTCCCCGCTCGTCGAGCTCTCGCTCTTCAAGGTCAAGAGCTTCGCCGGCGGCATCGCCGTCCAGCTGACCTTCGGCATCGCCACCGGCATCTTCTTCCTGGTCTGGACGATGTACATGCAGATGGGCCTCGGCTGGAGCGTGCTGCGCGCGGGCCTCACCGGCATCCCGTTCTCCATAGCGGTCTCGGTCGCCGCGGGTCTCTCGGTCGAGAAGCTCGTCCCCCGCTTCGGCCGCAAGGTGCTCCAGGCCGGTGCGCTGGTCATGGCCGCCGGTCTGCTCCTCTACATCTGGGAGTCGCAGCACTACGGCATGGAGATCGCCTCCTGGCAGATGGCCGCCCCGCTGGTCGTCATGGGTGTGGGCATGGGCCTGATCGTGGCCCCGCTGAACGACACCGTGCTCTCCGAGGTGCCGCGCGAGCACGCCGGATCCGCCTCGGGCCTGATCAACACCACCGGCCAGATGGGCAACGCGCTCGGTCTGGCCCTGACCTCCGTGGTCTTCTTCGGCCTGATCGAGAACGACATGGTCTTCGGTCCGCCGTACGTCGAGGCCTTCCGCGGCGCGCTGTGGTGGGTCGTGGCCGTTCTGGTCGTGATCTTCGCGGTGATGTTCGTCCTGCCGCGCAGGGCGCTCCCGATGGAGGAGCGCGAAGGTGCCGCCGAGCACGCCGAGCGCACCGGCGCAGCCGAGAAGGTCCCGGTCGCCTAGACCGCGTACGTCCTGCCCCGAGGGACACTCCACGGACATGCCCGCCCCTCCTGGGTGGGCATGTCCGTTTCCTCTGTTTCCGTCCCGGAAGCGGCGTACGGTGAGGGGAAGTCACAGATGCGGGCAGCGAACGGGCGCAGACCCACATGTACGCACCGGAGCGCCGCCAGGAGATCCTCCGCCTCGCCCGCGCGGCTGGCAGCGTCGACGTGGTCGCCCTCGCCGACCGGTTCCAGGTCACCTCCGAGACCGTACGGCGCGACCTCAAGGCCCTCGACCGGTCCGGCCTGGTCCGCCGGGTGCACGGCGGACCATCCCGGCCGCCCGCCTCGACTTCGAGCCGGACCTCGGCGAGCGGGAGGCCACCGCCGCGGACGAGAAGGACCGGATCGCCCTCGCGGCGCTCGCCGAACTCCCCGACGGCGGCAGCGTCGTCCTCGACGCCGGCGGCACGGTCGCCCGGCTCGCCGCCGCGATCCCCGTCGAGGTCGCGCTCACCGTCGTCACCCACGCGCTGCCCCTGGACCTCCCCCTCACCGACCCCGCCACACCGTGAGGGGGCCGGGTGGGGGGCCCGGACCGCACCCCGTGACCTGCCGGGCGGTAGCCGGCCGTGGCCGGCATCTCCTTGATCCGGTCGACGACCGCCCGGGTCATGACGGCATCGGTGAACACGACCGTGCCGGACTTGATCAGGCCCTGCTCGCCGGACTCGCCCTGCACCTGGACCGTGCGCTCGCCGAGGAACGCGAGGCTCTGGCTGGCGAAGATCCACTCTTCCGGCCGGCCGGCCGGCCGGACTGCTCGTCGAGCCGGGCGACCGCGAGCCCGCGCCGGCTCGCGGCGTCGACCGCGTCGTCCACCGTCACCACACCGGGGATCTCCGCAGCGGCCCTGTAGAGCGCGGCCGTGAGTCCGCCGTGGTGAAGGCCGAGTTCCCGTCCGTTCTTCATCAGTTCCGCAGGAGCCGCCCTCGGGGCGCGGTTCGCCCTGCCGACCTCAGCGGGAGCGTCAGCGCACGCGGGCGCGCAGTTCCATGGCTCCGCGCGCGGCCGCCTCGCTCTCGTACACCTCGCACATGTGCCGTCCGTCGGGCGTCGCCGTGTGCTCGACCTCCCAGAGGCTGACCTCGGTCCCGTCCACCAGCACGAAGGCGTGCTCGTACAGGCTGAAGCCGACGTCCCGTCCGTCCGAGCGGGGCTGCCGGCCGCCGAACGCCTGCGTGATCCGGTGCGCGTACGCCGACCGCAGCAGCGCCGCCACCGGCTCACCGGGCCGGTCCCCGTTCTCCGCGCGGCGCAGCACCCGCCGGGCGTGGTCGGCGGACTGCTCCACCGTGTACTCCCGGTGCCGCCGGGCCGGCGCCGGGTCCGCGAAGAGCTCGCTCAGCACCGCCATGTCGTTCTCCGGCTCCTCGTCTCCGGGCAGCAGCACCGGATCGGGGGCCGCTCCGGCGGCGGCCTCTCCGAAGAGCCGGGACACCGCCAGGCAGGTCTCCGCCTTGCTCGCGAAGACCTCGTGGCGGACCCTGCGGTCACCCTCCAGCAGGTACGCCAGCTCCCACAGGGAGACCGAACCGCCGTCGGCCAGCAGATAGGTGTGCCGGTGGGTCTCCCGCCAGATCCCCGTCGCCGGGCTGTGGTGGGTCGTGTAGAGCGAAGAGCTGTGGGCGAGCGCCGTGCCGAGGCGCTCGACCAACCTGTCCGGCAGGTCGAAGGAGTTGAGGGCGCGGCCGAGGAGTCGGTCGAGGTGCGCCTCGGTTGTCTCGTACGGATCGCTCAAGGTGGGTCTCCAGGCCGTCGCAGCTTGTCACTTCGCGGAAGCTCAACGTAACCCCTGGCTCTGACATCACGTCCGGGGTTCGGTAAAACGTCCGGGAAGCATCGGAGGTTCCCGCCACCCCTTCAGGTCAACTTGCGTACGAATGGGCATGGTTGGGCCCGCTCTGTGCGGGAGCGCGGGACTATGGACCGTATGGCAACGAATACAGTGGGCGTCCCGCGCCAGCAGGAACGGCCCCGCAGTGGACACGAGGGCGAACGGGACACCCCGCCCAAGGGGTTGGCCTGGCTGCTGGCCCTCACCGGGGCGGCCGGGCTGCTGGCCTCCTGGGTGATCACCCTCGACAAATTCCTCCTGCTGGAGGACCCGGACTTCAAGCCCGCCTGCAGTCTGAACCCGGTCGTCTCGTGCGGCAGCGTGATGCAGAGCGAGCAGGCGGCGGCCTTCGGCTTCCCCAATCCGATGCTGGGGCTCGTCGGGTACGCCGTCGTGGTCTGCGTCGGCGCGGGCCTGCTGGCCGGCGCCCGCCACCGCGGCTGGTTCTGGCTCGGACTGAACGCCGGCACGCTCTTCGGCGTGGGCTTCTGCACCTGGCTGATGGTCCAGTCGCTCTACGAGATCAACGCGCTCTGCTTGTGGTGCTGCCTGGCCTGGGTGGCGACCCTGCTGATGTTCTGGGCGGTCACCGCGCACAACGTCCGCACGCGCGCCCTCCCCGCCCCCGGCCCGGTGCGGGGCTTCTTCACCGAGTTCGGCTGGGCCCCGCCCGCCCTGCACATCGGAGTGATCGGCATGCTGGTCCTCACCCGGTGGTGGGACTTCTGGACCGGCTGACCGCGGGCGGAACGGCACGGCACGGCACGCGCGAGGGCCCCGGCGGCTGGACGCCGCCGGGGCCCTCGTCACCTCGGCACTTCGCTCCGCGGACCCAGGGGCCCGCGCACGCCCCGAAGGGGGCGGGGAGCGGAAATCAGCTGCCGACGGAGGCGTTGCCCGACAGGATCGGGATGTTGTCCAGGATGTGCGAGAGCGTCTCGTCACCCTTGGCCTGGGTGGAGTTCTCGGTGCACTGCTGGTTCTGCGGGTTCGACGCGATCGGGATGTCCTGCACGCCGATGTTGAGCGCGGCGAGCAGCGACTGGGCGTTGACCTTCGCCGGCAGGCCGATGCAGGGCTTGTTCAGGGTGCCCTGGACCACGCCGAGCTGCGGGCTCAGGTCGCCGTGGGTCTTCTGGTTGCCGTAGATCTGCTGGGCGCCGTTGCCGTTGACGGTGGTGACCCCGTTGTCGTTGCCGATCGCCATGGCCGGGGCCGCAGCAGCAGCGCCCGCGCCGACGGCAACGGCGGAGACCGCGGCGGCGGTCATGAACTTCTTGAACATCTTGATCCTTCTGTCGCACGAGTGCCCGCTGATGGAGCGCCCTGGTCAACTGCCCTGTCAGGGGGTTGGTTCCGGTCCTTCACTCAAACGGCGTGCGCGCGCCGAGTTTTCCCCGGCCCGGGTGAGTGGCCTGCGGACGCGTGCGCGAAGCCCGTACGCAGCCCGGATGCGCTCAGGTTCCGGTTGCGCTCCGTACGAGGTGTTCGCACGGTGGGTGAGGAAGCGGATCATTCGGGTCCGTTTGTGTGCCCCCACCCAGAAGGAACGCTCATGCGCCGCACGAAGCCGTCCCGCGCCCGCCTCCTCGTCCCGTCGGCCCTCGCCGTCGTCATACTGTCCGGCGCGGCCGCCCCCGCAGGCGCCGCGGACGGAGACGCCTCCGCGTCGCTCAACGGCCGAGTGGCCTCCGTCCAGCAGCAGGTCGACAAGATCGAGAGGCGTGCGGCGGCGGCCGGTCCCATCGACGACCTGCTCGCGGGCCTCACCAAGACCCTGCAGGACCTGCTCGCGTCCGTGGGAGGCCTGCTGCCGGACGGGGTGAAACTGCCGCCGATCGAGCTGCCGAAGCTCCCGGACCTGCAGCTCCCCGACCTGTCCGATCTGATCCCCGCGGTTCCTGCGGTTCCTGAGGTGCCCGCGGTTCCTGAGGTGCCCGCGGTTCCTGCGGTGCCCGCAGGGCCTGCGGTTCCTGCGGTGCCCGCAGCGCCTGCGGTTCCTGCGGTGCCCGCAGCGCCTGCGGTTCCTGCGGTGCCCGCAGCGCCCGCAGTGCCCGCGGTCCCGAAGCTTCCCGCGATCCCCGAGCTCCCCGAGCTCCCCGAGCTCCCCGCGATCCCCGAGATTCCGGATGTCCCCGGCCTTCCCGCCCTGCCGTAGGGCGCGGGACGACCGGGAACCCACCGCACGGTTATGACAATTGAGCCGAACAGGTCTGATCGTGCGCCTGGCCGTGTCGTTATGGGAGGGTGGACCGTTTCGCTCGGTGTGAGCCCCGGATCGGGGCAGAACATCGAACAGAAGGTGCACTTCCCATGAACTCTGCCAAGAAGGCCGCCCTGGTCCTGGCCACCGCTGGTCTCGCTGCGGTCGGTGCCGCCGGTTCCGCCGCCGCCGACTCGCAGGCCGAGGGCGCGGCCGTGGGCTCCCCCGGCGTCCTGTCCGGCAACCTGCTGCAGGTGCCGGTGCACATCCCGGTCAACGTCTGCGGCAACACCGTGAACGTCATCGGTGCGCTGAACCCCGCGTTCGGCAACCACTGCTTCAACGACTGACGTTCACCGCACGACCGACTGTGGGCGCCCCGGCTTCGCCGGTGGCGCCCACAGTCGTGTCGGTACGCGTTTCAGGCGGGGCGGTTCAGCCCTGGCCGCCGTTGAGCTTCACTCCGCCGAGCAGCGGGGACGTCCGGGTGGCGCCGTTCGCGAGGCCCAGTACGGTGCCCGGCACCTCGTTGCGGACCTGGTTGACCCTCTGGACCGTCTCCACGGCCTTGTTGAGGCCCTCGCCCTGCTCGGCCAGCGCGTTGCCCGCCGTCTGCGGCGCCGACTCGGTGAACGGCCCGACGGCGTTGAGCGCCTCCGTCGCTCCGCTGGTCAGGCTCATGGGGGGCATCGTGGCCGGGGGCTCGGCGGCGAAGGCGGTGGTGGACGCGCCGAGGGCGGCGACAGATCCGGCGACGACAGCGGCGACCTTCGTGAGCTTCATTATTCGAAATCCTCTTCTTTTTTCGTGGGCAGCGGCGTCAGCGGCGACCGTCGCGCCGCTTTCACCCTGGGTAACGATTCCCCGCCGCTGCGGAAACGCGAACGAGTGCGCGGTGAAGAACGCGGTCATGACAGCGGCCGGAGAATCCGACGAGGATTCTCCGGCCGATATGTCTTCTGATTACCGTTATCGGTCGTCAGGCGATACGGGACCGCCGGTACAGAATGGCGCCGCCCAGGATGAGAGCCGTGGCGAGGGCCGCCGCGGCCGCGGGCTGACCCGCGCCGGTCTCCGCGAGCACGGGCGCGCTCACGTGTGCCGGAGCGGGAACGGGAACCTGCGCCGGGACCCGGACCTGGGCGGAAGCCGGGGCAGGGGCAGGGGCGACCGGGACCGGTGCCGGGCGCAGGTGGACGGGTGCGTCACCGGCGGGGGCGGCCGGCGGCTGGTCGGCGGGCGGTGCGACCTCGGGTGCCGGCGCGGGGACAGGCGCCGGGTGCTCCACGGGCTGGCTCCCGTGCGGCGGTCGCGGGCCGGGACCCTCGTCCACGACGGGAGCCGGCGCCTCCGGTGCCGGGACGGGCTCCGGTGCGGGCAGCGGGGCGGGCTGCTCCTCCACGGGCTCCGGCATCGGGTGCGGCTCGTGGGGCGCGGGCGCGTGGTGCTCGGGCGGAGGCGGCGCGGCCCCGGGGTGGTCGTCGCACTCCTCCTCGCCGTGCTCCTTGCCCTGCTCCTCGCCGTAGCCGCCCTCGTGGCGCGGCTCCTCGTGGCGCGGCTTGGCATGCCGCGGCCCCTGGGGCCGGGGCGCCTCGGGCCGGGCCTCCTCGTGGTTCCGGGACTCCTGGCGCTGCTCCGGCACAGCGTGCCGGCCCGGTCGCTCCTCGAGGTACCGCTCGAAGGCCTCGGCGTTCTCCGGGCTGAGGTAGCGCGCGTAGTCGTAGCCGTCGCCGGTGTGCGAGCCGGACGTGGTGGCGCACGTGTTCCCCATCGCAGGGTTGAGCGCCGCACCGCCGTCCACGCTGTTGC
Organism: Streptomyces sp. MB09-01; assembly: GCF_033794505.1. Classification (NCBI taxonomy): domain Bacteria; kingdom Bacillati; phylum Actinomycetota; class Actinomycetes; order Kitasatosporales; family Streptomycetaceae; genus Streptomyces; species Streptomyces sp. MB09-01. Next base: position 14,397 of record NZ_JARAYQ010000151.1, read on the forward strand.
CGCACACGTTCGGTGCGAAGGTGACGGGTACCGAGACGCTGTTGCCGGCCAGCACGCCCGGTGAATGCGAGACCTCGGCCGTGGCCCCGGAGTGCGCGTAGGCCGCGCCGGTCGCGATCGACAGCAGGCTGGACGCGGCCGCCGCCGTGAGCATCCCCTTGCCCAGTACCTGTCGGCTCAGTACCTGTCGCATGGGTCCTTCCCTGTCTACCGGCGCTACGGCCGGTGCTGAATCGAGGGTGGCCTCGGAGTGCGCCGCCGTGCACTCCGAGGCCACCCCGAGGAGGTTTGCCCTGGTGGGCGCAACCGCTTCGTCAGTGGTTGATGCAGACGTTGCCGAACGCCGGGTTCAGCAGCGCGACGATGTTCACGGTGTTGCCGCAGATGTTGATCGGGATGTTGATCGGCACCTGCACGTTGTTGCCGGACAGGACGCCGGGGGAGCCCGCGGCCACGCCCGCGGCGTCCGCGTTGGCCATGGCGGGGGAGGCTGCACCGACTGCCATCAGGGCGCCGGCGGCCAGCACCACTGCCTTCTTGTACGTCATTTTGATTTCGATCCTTCCCGCAGAGGCGTATCCACTGCAGAATTAACAACGACTGGTCCGGGAAAAGGAAACCGCGCATTTTCGGCGACCTTCCGGCAATTCACTCCGATGCCCGGTGGCTGAATTCTTGGCGGGCCGGCGGGATTTGTTCCGCCGATTACCGCCGGCGCGGAAGCCGGGCTCCACACGCGGCGAGGCCGCCGCGACCCGAAGGTGCGACGGCCTCGCTGGCGCGGCTCGGGTCAGCTGCCGTGGGACACGTTGCCGGACAGGACCGGAATGTTGTCCAGGATGTGCGAGAGGGCCTCGTCGCCCTTGGCCTGGGTGGAGTTCTCGGTGCACTGCTGGTTCTGCGGGTTGGACAGGACCGGGATGTCCTGGACGCCGATGTTGACCAGGGCCAGGACGGACTGCACGTTGGCCTTCGCGGGGAGGGCGATGCAAGGCTTGTTGAAGGAGCCCTGGATCAGCGCCATTTGCGGGCTCATGTTGCCGTAGGTGGCCTGGTTGCCGTAGATCTGCGCGGCGCCGTTCCCCTGGACGGTGGTGACGCCGCCGTCGTTGCCGATGGCCATCGCCTGGGGCGCCATGGCGGCACCGATGCCCACGACCGAGGCGGCAACCGCGGCCGAGGCCATCATCTTCTTGATCATTGTGGTCCCTTTTTTGCAGGATTGCCCGGTAGCGGAGCACCCGGATCAACGGCTCGGACCCGGCTCGGGTTGCGTGCATTCACCCGGATGCAGCCGTTTCGGCCGATGCGGTTGACGGTCAGGCGTTCACGCAGACGTTGCCGAACGCGGGGTTCAGCGCACCGATGACGTTCACGGTGTTGCCGCAGACGTTGACCGGGACGTGCACCGGAACCTGGAGCAGGTTGCCGGACAGGACGCCGGGGGACCCGGCGGTGACGCCGCCGGCGGTGGCTCCGTCCCCGCCGTACGCGGAGGCGAGGCCCGCGCCGCCCATCAGCACGGCGGCGCCCGCGACGGCGACGGTGGTGCCGCGCACCAGCCTCTTCTTCATCTCCGCATTTCCTTTCGGTTCGGACAATGGTGCACCGCATAACGACCCGCCCGTTCCGAGGGTGCGTGCCATCGCCCAAAAGGCCGTACGAGCGAGTCCGGCGTGATTTCCCGCCCGATTTCTGCCAAAGTTCACTCCTGTTTTGTCCCCTTGATCGAAAATGGAGACAGGGTCATGGGTTCCTCCCGCAGAATCCTCGGCACGTTCGGTCTGCTGTCCTGCCTGACCCTTTCCGTGAACGCCCCGGCGGCCGGGGCGGCGCCCGGTCCCAAGGAGCTGCCACGGGTACCGTTCACCCAGCGTTACCAGGCCGTGCAGCACGGCGGACTGGTACGGGCCTCCAACTCCGGCATCAGCTGCCGCAAGGAGGAGTCCCCTCAGGCCGAGCCGTGCGCCGAGGTCAAGCGCGGCGCCGCCGGCGTCAACAGCGACTTCGAGATGTTCTACAGCGAGGTCGACAAGGACCCCGACACCTACAACTCCACCCGCGCCGAGCTCAAGGTCCCCCAGGGCGCGAAGGTCTCGTACGCCCGGCTCTACTGGGGCGGGAACCTGCGGGTGGGCGAGCAGAAGCCGCCGGAGGACAACGGCCGGGTGCTGGTCGCCGAGCCCAGCGGCGAGTACAAGGAGGTCCTCGCCGACACGGTGATGGGCCACCGCACGGACGCGGGCAGCGATGCCTACCAAGCCTCCGCCGACGTGACCCCGCTGGTCCGCAAGGGCGGCGCCGGCATGTGGACGGTGGCCCAGCTCAACATCGCCATGGGCCACTCCGAGGTGGGGGCCTGGGGCGGCTGGACGCTGGTCGTCGCCTACGAGCACCCGCAGGAGCCGGTCCGCCGGATCTCGCTGTGGGACGGCTTCGAGGGGATCGCCGCCCCAGCGGGCGACGGAACGGTCGAGATCGAGGGCCTGGACGCGCCGGCCGGGTCCGCGGGCCGGGTCGGGGTGGTCGCGTACGACGGGGACCGGGGAACCCTCGGCGATTCACTCACCGTGACGGCCGACAGCGGGCGCCGGGTGAGCCTCAGCGACGGAGATAATCCTTTTAATGATGTCATGAATTCCACGATCACGGAATTCGGAGACCGGCCGTTCGTGCGACAGCCCGAACATATGAATAATCTCGGATATGACGCGGACGTGTTCGACCTGAGTCCCGCTCTGTCCGGTGGCGCCCGCAGTCTGAACTTCAGGTTCACGGGTGAAAGTCAGGGTCAATTCCTCGGTGTGCTCTTCGTTCAGACAGACGCGCGCCGCTGAACGCAGGAGACCACTCCACGTGCCCACACAATCTCGGGCGGCACAGCCCAGGACCGTCCTCCATCTCGTACAGCCCGTCGACGGCGGCGTGGCCAGGGTCGTCATCGACCTCGTCCGCGCACAGACCGCCGACGGCCTCCGCACCGTCGTCGGCTGCCCGCCCGGCGGCACCCTCGGCGACGCCGCCCGCGCCGCCGGGGCCGAAGTGCTCACCTGGCGGGCAGGGCGGGCCCCCGGGCCCGGGCTGCCCGCCGAGCTGATCGGCGCCCGGCGGCTGCTCCGCCAGGTGCGGCCCGACCTGTTGCACACCCACAGCGCCAAGGCCGGACTCGCCGGGCGGCTCGCCGCGCGCGGCGCCGTGCCCACCGTCTTCCAGCCCCACGCCTGGTCCTTCGACGCGGTCGGCGGGGCCACCGCCGCGCTCGCCCTGCGCTGGGAGCGGTACGGGGCCCGCTGGGCCGACCGGGTGCTCTGTGTCAGCGAGGCCGAACGCCGCGCGGGCGAGACCGAGGGCATCACCGCCCGGTGGTCGGTGATCCGCAACGGCGTGGACCTCGAGCACTTCCGCCCCGGCGGACCCGACCCCGAACAGGACAGGGCCCGGGCACGCGCCGAACTGCCGCTGCCCGACGCCCTCCGGGGCAGCCTGGTGGACGGGGGTCTGCTCGCCGTCTGCGTCGGCCGGATCTGCCTCCAGAAGGGGCAGGACATCTTGCTGCGGGCCTGGCCGGAGCTGCTGGGCGCCGTCCCGGGAGCCCGCCTCGCCCTCGTCGGAGACGGCCCCGACACCGAACGGCTGCGCCGCACGGCTCCGTCCGGAGTGCACTTCGCGGGCGCCGCCGCCGACATCCGACCGTGGCTTCGGGCCGCCGATCTCGTTGTACTGCCGTCGCGGTGGGAAGGCATGGCGCTCGCCCCGCTCGAAGCCATGGCCTGTGGTCGCCCGGTCCTGGTCTCCGACGTCAGCGGCGCCCGGGAGAGCCTGCCGCCCGGCCAGGGACGCCTGTGCCTGGTGCCGCCGGAGGACCCGACGGCGCTGGCCAAGGCCCTGGGACGGCTGCTCGCCGAGCCGCGGCTCCTCGCCGAACTGGGGGAGCAGGCCCGGCAGCACGCCCGGACCGACTTCGACGTGCGGCGGACCACGGAAGCGGTCACCGGCCTGTACCACGAACTGCTGGGCAGGCCCCGGCCCTTGAACCAGGAGCGCATCAGCCGATGACGATGGACAGCGCACCCGCCCGGCACACCGGGCAGGGCGGCACGGGGCCCGCCGGCGGCAGCGCCTTCGCGCCCGCGCCACACGCGGCGGCCCGCCGTTCCGCGACCGCCATCCACCCCCCGCGCGGGCCCAGGACGGACCAGGCCAGGCCCGCCCTACGCCCGCGGCGGATCCGTCGCCGCGGCCGGGTACTGCCGCTGCTCACCGCCGACGCGCTGGCCGCCGTACTCACCGCGACGACCCTGCCCGGGCCGGCACTGCCGGCCCCCGTGGCGGTGCCGGTCGTCGCCGCCCTCCCCCTGCTGCTCGCCGCGCTGCACGCGCAGGCCGGGCTGTACCGGCCGCGGCTCGCCCCCTCCGCGTTCCTCGAACTGCCCGCGCTGGCCGGGCGGTCCGCCGTCCTGTGGTGCGGGGCGGCCGCCGTACTGGCCGCCGTCGACCCGGCCCGGGCCCTGGGCTGGAACGCCCTCTTCACCGCCCTCTGCCTGCAGGTCGTCCTGGTCTGCGCGGGACGCGGCCTCGTCAACCAGCTCGAGCGCCGCGCGGCCGTGCGCCGGCCCGCCTCCGCCCTCGTCGTCGGACCCGGCGCCGGGGCGAGCGCGGTGGCCGCCGCCCTGCACGGCCACCCCGAGTTCGGGCTGCGCCCGGTCGGGCTCGCCGACACGACGGCCGCCGCCGAGGCCGACAGCGGCGCCCTGCCGTACCTCGCCACCCACGAGGACATCCGGCGCGCGGTCATCCAGAACTCCGTGCGGCACGCGGTGTTCACCCGTCCGCCCGAGGCGGACGAGCGCACCGCCTCCCTGGTCCGGCTCTTCCACGACCACGGCTGCCGGCTGTGGCTCGCCGACCCGGCCGGCACCGCCAAGGTCACCGGGATGCGCCTCCCGCACCCCGCCGACCAGCTGTGGGGGTACGCCGTGCAGCCGCTGCTGCCGCGCCCGGCCCGGCCGCTGGAGCGCTGGGCCAAGCGGGGCATCGACTCCGCGCTGGCCCTGGTCGCGCTGATCGCCGCCGCCCCCGTGATGGGCCTGTGCGCACTGGCCGTACGGCTCTGGGACGGGCCGGGGGTGATCTTCCGGCAGGAGCGGGTCGGCCTGTACGGGCGCCCCTTCACCCTGCTGAAGTTCCGTACCCTGCGCGCCGACGAGCACGAGGCCGCCACCCGCTGGACCGTCGCGGGCGACCGAGGGATGAGCCCGGTGGGCTCCTTCCTGCGCAAGTCCTCGCTCGACGAGCTGCCGCAGCTGTGGAACGTCGTGCGCGGTGACATGAGCCTCGTCGGCCCGCGCCCCGAACGGCCCTTCTTCGTCGCCAAATTCTCCACCGTCCACCCCGGCTACGAAGCCCGCCACCGGATGCCCGTCGGCATCACCGGCCTCGCCCAGATCAACGGCCTGCGCGGGGACACCTCCATCGAGGACCGGGCCCGCTTCGACAACCACTACATCGACACCTGGTCGCTGTGGCAGGACCTGTGGATCCTCGCCCGCACCGCGGCCTCCTTCTTCCGCTTCCGGCTGGGGGGCAGCTGATGAGCCTCGTCGTCACCGGTCCCTGGACCCGGCCCGACCTGCCGGGACTGCTGCGCCGGCACTGGCCGTTGCTGCCGCTGGCCGCGACCGTGCTGTTCCTGCTCGTGCCGCTCCCGGCGGGGGACGCGACCGCCTCCGGGAAGGTCGGCCCGGCCGACGCCGCCTCGCTGCTGCTGGTGTTCGTCTGCGCGGTGCAGGCGCTGCGCGGCCGGGTGCGGACCCTGACCCCCCTGGGCGTGCTCGTCCTCGGCACCCCGGCCGTCGGCCTCGCGATCGCGACGATGACCGCGGGGGACCCGTACGCCGCCCTGCCCGGCTTCGTGCGCTACCTCCAGGTCTTCGTGCTCGTCCCGGCGGCCGTGGTGCTGCTGGTGCGCGACGCCTCGGAGTTCCGGCTGGCCGCCGGGTGTTTCGTGGTCCTGGCGCTGGTGCAGGGCGCGGTCGGGGTCGTGCAGTACGTGACCCACACCGGGGCCTCCTACCAGGGCCAGAACATCCGGGCCGTGGGCACCTTCGGTCCCGGCGACGTCATGGGCATGGCCACAGTGGTGGCCTACGGGCTGGTCGTGGCGACCGCGGTCTCGCTGGCGCCCGGGCTGCCGCAGCGGGTCCGGCGGATCGCCGGGGGCGCGGCGCTGGTGCTGGTGCTTCCGCTGGTGCTGTCGTTCAGCCGGGGCGTGTGGATCGCCACCGTCGGCGCGGCGGTGCTGGTGATGGTGCTGGCGGGGATCCGGCGGGCACTGAAGGTGCTCCTCGCGCTCGCCGCCGCGGGTGTGGTCCTGGTGGGCGGGCTCGGCGTCGGCTCCGACATGGTCGCCGAGCGGCTGACCTCCATCACCCAGGTCTCCAGCGCCCCCGACCAGTCGGTGACCGACCGCTACACGATGTGGGCCGCGGCCGGGTCGATGTGGCGCGAGCGGCCGGCGGTGGGCGTGGGCCTGAAGGGCTTCCCGGCCCACCGCGACGGCCATTCCTCGCTGGGGCTCTCCTCCGGCAGTGACACCGCGGGCGCGGGGCAGGCGTACATCCGCCAGCCGCTGCTCTCCCCGCACAACATGTACCTGCTGATCCTGAGCGAGCAGGGCCTGATCGGCCTGATCGCGCTGGCTGGCGGCTGGGCGGCGCTGCTGGTCGCGGGGCTCCGCCGGCTCGCCGCCGGCGAGGGGATCCGGGACTGCGGGCTGATCGCGACGGGCCTGTTCGTGTGGCAGCTGACCGACTTCCTCTACGCCGACATCGGGGGGCCGTCCACCGTGCTGACCGGAGTGATCATCGGCCTGGCGGCCTGGTGGGCGCTGCCCTCCCCGGGCGCCGCGGGGCCACTGCGTGGGGCGGCTGCGGTGTTCGGGGCCGCC
>NZ_JARAYQ010000152.1:0-20959 GCF_033794505.1 Streptomyces sp. MB09-01
GGGTTCAGCGGGGCGGAGGTCAGCCCATGTGGGGGTAGCCGTACTCGGTCGGCGCGACCAGCGTCTCCTTGATGGAGCGGGTCGAGGTCCAGCGCTGCAGGTTGGTCGCCGCGCCCGCCTTGTCGTTCGTGCCCGAGGCGCGGCCGCCACCGAAGGGCTGCTGGCCGACCACGGCGCCCGTGGACTTGTCGTTGATGTAGAAGTTGCCCGCCGCGAAGCGGAGCTTCTCCATCGCGTCCGCCGCCGCGTAACGGTCCGCCGCGATGATCGAGCCGGTCAGGGCGTAGGCCGAGACGGACTCCATCTGGGCGAGCATCGCGTCGAAGTCGGCGTCCTCGTAGACGTGCACGGCGAGGATCGGGCCGAAGTACTCGGTCGTGAAGACCTCGTTCTCCGGGTCGGTGCACGCGATGACGGTCGGGCGGACGAAGTAGCCCTCCGAGTCGTCGTAGGTGCCGCCGGCGATGATCTCGCAGGTCGGGTCGGCGATCGCGCGGTCGATCGCGGCCTTGTTCTTCGCGAACGAGCGCTCGTCGATGACGGCGCCGATGAAGTTGGTCAGGTCGCGGACGTCGCCCATGGCGATGCCGTCGACCTCGGCCGCGAAGGCCTCTTTGAAGCCGTCGTTCCAGATCGAGGCCGGGACGTAGGCGCGCGAGGACGCCGAGCACTTCTGGCCCTGGAACTCGAAGGAGCCGCGGGTCAGGGCGGTCTTCAGGACGGCGCGGTCCGCGGACGGGTGCGCGACGACGAAGTCCTTGCCGCCGGTCTCGCCGACCAGGCGCGGGTAGGACTTGTACTTCTCGATGTTGTTGCCGACCGTCTTCCACAGGTACTGGAAGGTCTTGGTCGAGCCCGTGAAGTGGATGCCGGCCAGCTCAGGGTGGTTCAGGGCCACCTCGGAGACGGCGATGCCGTCGCCCGTCACCAGGTTGATGACGCCCTTGGGCAGGCCTGCCTCCTCCAGGAGCTCCATGAGGAGGACCGCGGAGTGGGTCTGCGTCGGGGACGGCTTCCACAGGACCACGTTGCCCATGAGGGCGGGGGCGGTCGGCAGGTTGCCGGCGATGGCCGTGAAGTTGAAGGGCGTGATCGCGTAGACGAAGCCCTCGAGCGGGCGGTGGTCGCTGCGGTTCCACACGCCGGCGGAGTTCGCGACCGGCTGCTCGGCCAGGATCTGGCGGGCGAAGTGGACGTTGAAGCGCCAGAAGTCGACGAGCTCGCACGGGGTGTCGATCTCGGCCTGTTGGGCGGTCTTCGACTGGCCCAGCATGGTCGAGGCGGCGAGCTTCTCGCGCCACGGGCCGGACAGCAGCTCGGCGGCGCGCAGGATGATCGCGGCGCGGTCGTCGAAGGACATCGAGCGCCAGGCCGGGGCGGCGGCGAGGGCGGCGTCGATGGCCTCCTGCGCGTCGGCCTGGGTGGCGTTGGCGAAGGTGCCGAGCACCGACTTGTGGTCGTGCGGCTGGACCACGTCGAAGCGTTCGCCGCCGCCCATCCGCTTGACGCCGTTGATCGTCATCGGGAGGTCGATCGGGTTCTCGGACAGCTGCTTGAGCTGTGCTTCGAGCCGCGCGCGCTCCGGGGTGCCGGGGGCGTACGAGTGGACCGGCTCGTTGACCGGAGCGGGGACCTGGGTCACAGCATCCATGGGGCTGGTAACTCCTTGACCTAGTTCTTGGCTAGTTCTTGGTGATCATCGAGCGGAGGAAGAACAGCAGGTTGGCCGGCTTCTCCGCGAGGCGGCGCATGAAGTAGCCGTACCAGTCGGTCCCGTACGCGGTGTAGACCCGCATCCGGTGGCCCTCGGCGGCGAGCCGCAGGTGCTCTTCGCTACGGATGCCGTACAGCATCTGGAACTCGTACTCGTCCAGTTTGCGCCCGGCCTGCCGGGCCAGTTCCTGGCCGATGGCGATCAGCCGCGGGTCGTGGGACCCGATCATCGGGTAGCCCTCGCCCTCCATCAGGATCTTCATGATCCGGACGTACGCCTTGTCGATCTCCGCCTTGTCCTGGTACGCGACCTCGGCGGGCTCCTTGTAGGCGCCCTTGACGATCCGGACGCGGCTGCCGGCGGCGGCCAGGCGACGGGCGTCGGCCTCGGTCCGGAAGAGGTACGCCTGGACCACGCAGCCGGTCTGGGGGAAGTCCCGGCGCAGCTCCTCGTGGATGGCGAACATCGAGTCGAGGGTGGTGTGGTCCTCGGCGTCGAGCGTCACGGTGGTGCCGATGGCGGCCGCGGCCTCGACGACCGGGCGGACGTTGGCGAGCGCCAGCTCGTGGCCGCCCTCCAGTGCCTGGCCGAACATCGACAGCTTCACGGACATCTCGGCCTTCTCGCCGAGGCCGAGCTCCGCGAGGCGCTCGATGAGCTGGAGGTAGGCGTCTCGGGCGGCGTAGGACTGCTCCACCTCGGTGATGTCCTCGCCGACGACGTCGAGGGTGACCTCGAGGCCGTCCCGCGTGAGGTCCTCGACGATCGGGATGACCTGGTCGACCGTCTCGCCGGGGATGAATCGATTCACCACGGGCTTGGTCACCGGGGCGGCAGAGACGATACGACGCATCTTGTCGCTGCGCGAAGCGGCGAGGATCACGGGACCCAGCACGGGGCACCTCCAGCGGGTGGCAGAAGAAAAGCGCAAGTAAAACCACCGTGAAACCTAAGGATCGCTTTGATCCTCTGCCATCGACAGCTGTCACGCATCCGTGTCCCGGAACTCATACATCTGTCTGAAGGGTCGGTCCCGAGGTGGGAGAATGTCGGGGTGAAGGGCGATTACCAGGACCTGGTGGACGAGATCTCGGCGCTGCTCGGCGCCCCGGCGACCCTGGAGAACCGGGACTTCCGCCTCATCGCCTTCGGCGCGCACGACAGCGACGACGACCTCGCGATGGACCCGGTACGGACCCGCTCGATCCTGACGCGGCAGTCGACGGCGGCGGTCCGGTCCTGGTTCGAGGGCTTCGGCATCGCCCGCGCCACCGGGCCCGTCCGGATCCCGGCGGCGCCCGACGCGGGAGTGTTCCGGGGGCGGATCTGCCTGCCGGTGCGGTTCCGGGGCATCGTGCAGGGCTACGTCTGGCTCCTCGACCAGGAGCCCGGCAAGCCCGGCCCCGACCCGGCGGCCCTGGCCGCGGCCATGGAGGTGGCCCAGCGGATCGGAGTACTGCTCGCCGAGGAGGCGAAGGCGGGGGCCGACCTGTCACGGGAGTTCCAGGCGGTGCTCACGGCCGGGCGGGGCTGGCAGCAGGAGATGGCGGTGGCCGCGCTGCGGGCCGCCCTCGGCCCGGGCGGGGACGGGCTGCACGCGACGGTCTGCGTGGCGCCGTGGTCCGGGGAGGCTCCCGCGTCGGTGCCGGGCGCGGCCGCCGTGTGCCTCGTACCGCGGCGGGGCGGAGGCGGGGACGGAGCGGGCGCGGCCGGCGACCTGGCCCTGGCGGTCCTGCTCCGGCTGCGCTCGACGGACGCGCTGGCCCCGGCCCTGACGGCGGTGGCCCGGCTGCTGCCGCGCGCGCCGGAACCGGCGGGGACGGCCGGAGCCGCGGGCCCCGGCGGAGCCGCCGGCCCTGGCGGAACGGCCAAGGCCGACGCGAAGGCCAAGGCGGCCGGGACGACTGCGGCGGCCAAGGCCGGGGCCAAGCTCCCGGCCGGGCCGGCCCGCCGGATGACCGCGGGCGTCGCCGACCCCGTCCGGGGCCTCGCGGAGCTGCCCGCCGCCTGGGAGCAGGCCGTCGCCGCGGCCCGGGCGGCCGTCGCGCAGCCCCGGCTCGGCCCGGTCGCCCAGTGGTCGGCGATCGGCCCCTACCGGCTGCTCGCGACCCTCGCCGCCGACCCGGTGGACGATCCGGCGGCGCGCGCCCTGCTGACCCCGGCGCACCGCGAACTCGCCCGCACCGCCGAGGTGTTCCTGGACTGCGCCGGCCAGGCGGGCCGCGCGGCGGCCGCCCTGGGCATCCACCGCCAGACCCTCTACTACCGCCTCGCCCGGGTGGAGCAGCTGACCGGGCTCGATCTGGACGAGGGCGAGGACCGCCTGCTGCTCCACATGGCCCTGAAAGCCGCCCGCCTGACGTAGCTGGAGGATCCGCGCCTTCGTGGCAATGAAGGCCGTTCGTCAGCAGTGGACTAGCAAATCCGCGACTGCCTTGGCAACGGATAATGGTCGGTAGTGATCGGCTGTGCGGCACTTGCGGTCTTTGCCTCCCTCCCCGACGAGACGGCGTTCGCCACCAAGCCGCAACTGGCCGGCGACATGCTCGAGGACGCGCACGCCTCGGGCATCCGCACCGCGTGGGTGGCGGCCGACAAGGTCTACGGCGGCCGGGAGTTGCGCTGCCGGATCCGTACGCTTGGCCCCGGCTACGCGATCGCCGTGCCCACCAGCCACCGCGTCACCACCCCGAGCGGGAAGGCCAAGGTCACCGCGCTGCTGGAGCGGGTGCTCAAGCGGGCCGGGATGAGACTGAAGACCGGCAACGGCACCAAGGGCGAACGGCTCTACGACTGGGCGATGATCGACGTGACCCCCGACGACACCCCGCCCGGACACCCCGACGGGCACAGTCAGGTCCTCATCCGGCTCCACCGACGCACCGGCGCCCTCTCCTTCTACCGAACCTGGCACCCCGACCCGCAACCGCTATCGGTGCGGGTCAGCGTGGGCTGCCGCCGCTGGCGCGTCGAGGAGGACTTCCAAGGAGCCATGGGCCTGGCCCACCTCGACACGGGCAGGTCACCTGCTGGACCTCCAATCCGAACCACGCGTGGGCTGGATGGCAAGCCTGGTCAAAATGACCTCACTCCCAGTTGGATTGAATCGACCAGCGCTGCACTCTCGTCTGGCGTTCCAACGGTGACCTGGATGCCACTGGCTATGGCGTCTCGTAGTTGAGAAACCCACATGCTTTGACGGATCCGCTCGAAGGCCGAGACGTCATCCGGGAGGAACCACAGAAAGAAGAACTCATCACGGCCATCCGTGTCCCTGATTTGCGTGAAGGCATAGTCTTCGCCCACCAGTACGCACCGCACGTTTCCAGTCGTAAGCGCCACGACAAATCACGTCCTCTCGCTGCATTGCTGAGTGACTGTCCTTAGGTGGGCACTCTGGAGCGCAATGAATTAGTGCAGCAGCGCTGTGTTTATGGCAACAAAATCATACATTCGCACCCCGTGCTCCAAGTTGATGCCCAGCGCAGCCATGACTGCGGCGATTGGATTGGCATTTGCTCCGACCTTTACGCCACCTGTAGTCCTATGTGAAAAATGCAGCCCAATGACTCGGTTGGCCTCATCGACCCACAGACTCCCCGAGTCGCCCTCATCGCCGATGACTCCATCGAGGGTCTTCACGAAAATCTGGTCGCGAAAGTTGACGGTGAGCCCGTTGTCATACGTGAGATCGAAGTCGCAGTCGATCTCGGCGATCTCACCGGTGGTTACCCCCGTCGTGGCGCCCGTTTTCCTTACGATCTTCCCCAAGAGTGGGGTGCCAATGCCAGAGATCCGCCCCAGCCCGAGTAGTTCGGGCAGCAGGAAGCGATGGCCTGTCAGACGGGCGGCCGCTGCGTCCACCCGGTCCGTGATCACTGCTTGGTGCACCCGGGCCACCAGGCTCCCACCACCTGTGGTCCCCGGCTGGTTGACCTCAACACCTTGGCATGCCGCGAGCAGCACGTGCCAGTTACTCAGGATCACGTCTTCACCCGTGACGTCGTCGAAGAACGCCCCACCCAAGGTGCCGTAGCCGCCGGAGCTGATGCCGCCGCAGCTGACGCCGATGCTAATTCCGCCGACGAGAGGATTGTGACTTCTGCCGCTGCCTGATTCGACGTCAGGCTTGAATTCGGCTTCGACGACATCGACCGGGACTCCCTCAATCTCCTCGGGGAGGATTTCATCGGCGCGGAGTTGGGCTTCGGGCAGCTTCCTGCTGACATATACGATGACGGCCACCTTCCCCGTACGCCGACCCTCGGCCTCTTCCAGACCGACACCGAGTCCGATCACATTGGAGTACGAGCGAAGACGCTCGGCCGCCACCCGCTTCACCTCACGAGCCCGTGAGACCACAGCCGGATCCGGTTTCCATTGGCTCATGGAGATCCTCCTGCCGAGTCGGCGAGATGTTCGGATGTCACGGCCGGGCTGTCAACTCGACCGCCAGGACGTCCCCAGCGCCACCATGAGTGAGAGTGACCTGGAGGCCCTGGACCAGGGCGACTTGAAGTTGGGATATCCACATATTGCGGTGGTTTCCGGAGAAAGGCGACGTGTCATCCCAGTGAGACCACACATTGAAAAACTTCAGGCGTCCGTCTACCGCATCCCTGATCGCGACTCGGCACCGGCCATCAGTCACGTCCAATTCCACGACGTTCCCGGTCGTAAGCGCCATGCGTATCACGTCTTTCCCCGCTGACCTTGTGATCTTTCAGCCTTTCGGCCACCAGATGCCTCGCGACCCGCAGATCCCCGATCACCCGCATCTTCCCCCGTCCAAAGGCCTCCAGGGGAGACAGCTCGCCCCGGGCGAGCTGCCACCACGTCTCCTCACCCACTATGAGCTCAAGATCGGGACCATGGACGAACCCGGCGCTGATCTCGCTGCCTTCTGGCCCGACCTCCAAAGTCCAGGAACGGGTCTCATCGCCGACCATGATCTTGAAGTGGATCCGGGCCAGATGCGGCGAGGTTCCCACTACTTGGCTCAGTCGCCGGAACGATCGGTCAAGATCCTTCTCACGATCCGCGACCAACGGGGTCCAGGGAACACAGCACGCCAGCAGGAAGTCATGGCCCTGGAACCGTGCAGATATGGATGTCGATTCGCGTTCGGGCACGTCTTGAGACATGTCGTCCTCCTCGGCGTCGACGAGGCTACGGAACGGTGCAGCCTGAGGCCGCCCTAGTGATGCGACATACCCATCCATTAAAGGTGACACCTCCCTAGATGGAAAATTAGGAAGGTGCGGTGCATACCGATGTTTCGATCGCGGTTGATGAAGGTCGCCGAGTCCGTCACAGCGCGTACTTACCACGGGCCGCTCTCTGTCTGGAGCGACGGCGATTGCGCAAGATTCGCCGACACAGCGAGTGCTCGTCGCCCTCGGATTCCACTGCTGCCACAGGAACTCCCCTTCCGCACCGGCCCGGTGCGCCACGCAGGCACGATGAAGGCGATCGACCGGACCCGTCCGCACCGCGAGGTGTCCGGGGTCGTGGGACACCTCGAAGTGGATCACGCGCGGGCGCAGGTGGTCGTCACGGTGCGGCGGTCGCGGGTGCCACCTGCGGCAGCGGCTCCGCAAGGGGTGCGCCCGTCGCGGCGTCTATGACGAGCCGGGCGCCCAGCGGCCGGGCCAGCGCGACCGGAACCATCTCCAGGCGCATCGCCGCGTCGCAGGACGTGCCCGGTTCGGCGTCGGCCACGATCCGGCCGGCCAGCACCACGGTGTCGGCTCCCTCCAGGACGTCCACGGCTACCCCGCCGTCGCAACTGCCGTGGCCGGCCTGCACGGTGAGTTCCGTCGCGGCCGGGCTGGCCATGTAGACGAGCAGGGGCGCCGTGCCCCCGTCGAAGGTGCCCAGGGGCTCGACCGGGACCTTGGGCAGCTCCTGCGGGGTGACGGCGAGCCGGGCGAGCGGGGTCTCGTACCCCTCGACGGTGAACAGCCAGGCCGGTACCCGGGCCGGCCCGCGGCTGGTGCGTACGGCGATCTCGCCGAAGCGGACCCCCGTGACCGCCAGCGCGGGTCCGCCGTCCGGGGCCCGGTCCAGCTCCCCGTACGCCTGAGCCGCGTTCTGGAGCGGCAGCGTGAGCGTGGCGCCGCCGTCGTTGCCGTTGCCGTTGCCGTTGCCGTTGCCGTCGGGCCACCGGATCGCGGTGGCGGGCGGCGGCGTGGCGGGCAGCTCGGTGCGCAGGACGAAGCTCTTCGCGGCGTAGGCCTCTTCGTCCCCCTCGGAGTGAAAGCCCTCCGGCGGCTTCCACTCCTGCCTGTCCAGTAGGTGGAAGCCCTCGCGCCACTGCGTGAGGGCCGCCGAGCCCTCCCAGGCCGCCGCCACCTGCTTCATGCGCGGACGGGTGTCCGGCGTCGCCTGCGGCGCACTGCATCCGGCCGCCAGGACCACTGCCGTCAGGCCGGCCGCCAGTACGCCCGCGCGCACCGCGGGCCCGGAACCGGCCCTCGCCCGGTCCCTCGCCTCACCCTTCGCCCGGTCCGTCGTTCGTGCTTCCGTTCCCGCCCGTGCTCCCGCTCCAGCCACGTCGACTCCCCCTCGTCTCGGGCCGATTCGGGGGTGGGACGGGGCGCTGCGTCCGGTGGTTCCCGCTCCGCTTACTCCCCGTCCTCGGAACCCCGGGGGCGCGTCATCGCCTCGGCCGCCCGGCGCATGCCCTCGGTGAACTCCTCGGCCGTGGCCGCCGACTCCGGATCGAACAGCCACTGGATCATCAGGCCGTTGAGCAGCGCCTGGTAGAAGGTGCCGAGCGTGCGCACGTCCCGGTCGTCGAGCTCGTCCTCGGGGGTGCCGGTCAGCATGGAGATCAGGCCGCGGCGCCCCTCGGCCTGCGAGGCGGCGAGCATGGACCGCAGTTCCGGCCGCTGGTCCCTGCCGAGCGCCACCTCCAGGCTGGCCGCCCAGACCGGACCCGACTTCTCGTGCTGCGCGAGGACGCCCTCCCAGAGCGCGCGGAACCGCTCCAGCGATCCGCCCTCACCGTCCAGGCCGGACTGGAAGACGGCACCCCACTCCTCCATCAGGCCGATGAAGGCCTGGGTGAGCAGGGCGTCCTTCGAGCCGTAGTGGTAGCCGATGGACGCCAGGTTGGTTCCCGAGGCGCTGACGATGTCGCGCGCGGTCGTGCGCACGAACCCCTTCTCGACCAGGCACTTCTTGGCGCCTTCGAGCAGATCTTCGCGATGTCCCATGACCACAAGGTAGCAAGACAGCCGTCCCAGACAACAGTTCTATACGATCGTCATAGACAAGCGTTTAAGACGTGTGTACATTCCTGCTCATGACAAACCCCGCCGCCACAGCGCGACTCGCCGGCCGCCGCGAATGGACCGCCTTCACCGTCCTCCTGCTGCCCCTGCTCCTGGTGTCGATGGACGTCTCCGTCCTCTACTTCGCCATCCCGGCCATCACCGACCAGCTCGCCCCGAGCGCCACCCAGCAGCTCTGGATCTTCGACAGCTACGCCTTCGCCCTCTCCGGCCTGCTGATCACGATGGGCTCGCTCGGCGACCGGATCGGCCGCCGCAAGCTGCTGCTGATCGGCGCGACCGCCTTCGGCATCGCCTCGGTCTGTGCGGGCTACGCCACCAGCGCCGAGATGCTCATCGCGGCCCGCGTCCTGCTCGGCATCGGCGGCGCGACCCTGATGCCCTCCACGCTGGCCCTCGTACGGAACCTCTTCCAGGACGACAAGCAGCGCGGCAAGGCCATCGCCATCTGGTCCGGGGCCATGACCGGCGGAATAGCCCTCGGTTCGGTGCTGAGCGGCGTGATGCTGAACCACTTCTGGTGGGGGTCCGTCTTCCTCATCAACGTGCCCGCGATGCTGCTCCTGCTGCTCCTGGTCCCGGTCCTGGTCCCGGAGTTCAAGGACCCCGCCCCCGGCCGCTTCGACCTGCTGAGCGTGCCGCTGTCCATGGCCGCCGTGCTGCCGGTCGTCTACGGCCTCAAGGAGATCGCCGCCGAGGGCTTCGAGCCCCTCTACCTGGGCTGCCTCGCCGCCGGCCTGGCCTTCGCCTACGTGTTCGTGCGCCGCCAGCGCACCCGCGACGACGCCATGATCTCCCGGTCCCTCTTCCGGGGCCGCGGCTTCGGCGCGGGCATCGCCCTCAACACCCTCGCCGCCTTCGCCGTGATGGGCTCGGCCTACTTCACCACGCAGTACCTCCAGTCGGTGCTCGGCATGGGCACCCTGGAAGCGGCCCTGTGGAGCCTCGCGCCCTCCGTCGTCATCGGCGCCGCGGCCCCGGTCTCCGCCGCCCTGGCCCAGAAGGTGGACCGCGGCTACGTCATCGCCGGCGGGTTCGGCCTCGCCGCCGCCGGGTTCGTCCTCTTCAGCCTCGTGGACACCGACTCCCTGTGGCTGGTCCTGACCGGTGCCGGGGTGCTCTCCTCAGGCGTCGTCGCCGTGATGTCCCTGGTCTCCGACATGGCGCTCGCCGCGGCCCCCGCCGAGAAGGCCGGTTCCGCCGCCTCCCTGCTGGAGACCGGCACGGAGTTCGGCGGCGCCCTGGGCATCGCGATCCTCGGCAGCCTGGGCACCGCGGTCTACCGCAGCGACCTGGCGGATTCCGAGCCCGCCGTGCGGGAGACCCTGGGCGGGGCCGTGGCCGCCGCCCACCGGATCGGCGGGGAGGCGGGCGAGCAGGTCCTGGCCCTGGCCCGGGAGTCCTTCGTCCACGGGATGCAGTACGCGGCCTGGGGCGGCGCGGCGCTGCTGCTCGGGGCGGCCGTGCTCGCCGCGGCCCTGATGCGGGGAATCGAAGCCCCGGCCCCGCCCGCGGCGGAGCAGGCCGAGGTGCCCGAGGACGGCGCTGCGGTGCCGGCGTACAACTGACCGGGCCGGGGCGGAACAACGTGAAAGGGCCCGGGGGAATCCCCCGGGCCCTTCGCCGTGTCACACGCGTCAGCCGAGGCTGACCGTACGGGCCGAAGCGGCGCCGATCTCGGCGGCGATGTCCGCGAGGACGTTCGCCGGCACCTCCGCGTCGACGGTGAGGACGGCGAGCGCCTCGCCGTGCTCCTCCGCACGGGCGACCTGCATGCCCGCGATGTTCAGACCGGCCTCGCCGAGAACGCGGCCGACGGTGCCGACCACGCCCGGGCGGTCGGTGTAGCGCAGCACGACCATGTAGTCGGCGAGCGCCAGGTCCACGTCGTACTCGCCGATGCCCACGATCTTCTGCAGGTGCTTCGGGCCCGCCAGCGTGCCGGAGACCGAGACCTCCTGACCGTCCGACAGGGTGCCGCGGACGGTCACCACGTTGCGGTGGTCCGGGGACTCCGAGCTGGTGGTCAGGCGTACCTCGACCCCGCGCTCCTGGGCGAACAGCGGGGCGTTGACGTAGGAGACCGTCTCGTCGACGACGTCCTCGAAGACACCCTTGAGCGCGGAGAGTTCGAGCACCTTGACGTCGTGCTGGGTGATCTCGCCGCAGACCTCGACGTCGAGGCGGACCGCGACCTCGCCCGCGAGGGCGGTGAAGATGCGGCCGAGCTTCTCGGCGAGCGGCAGGCCGGGACGGACGTCCTCGGCGATGACGCCGCCCTGGACGTTGACCGCGTCCGGCACGAGCTCGCCGGCGAGCGCGAGGCGCACCGACTTGGCGACCGAGACGCCGGCCTTCTCCTGGGCCTCGTCCGTGGACGCGCCGAGGTGCGGGGTGCAGACGACCTGGTCGAGCTCGAAGAGCGGGGAGTCCGTGCAGGGCTCCTTCGCGTACACGTCGAGGCCGGCGCCGGCGACGCGGCCCTCCTTGAGGGCCGAGTACAGGGCGGCCTCGTCCACGATCCCGCCGCGGGCGGCGTTGACGATGCGGACGGAGGGCTTCACCTTGTGCAGGGCCTCGTCCCCGATGAGACCGAGGGTCTCGGGGGTCTTGGGCAGGTGCACGGTGATGAAGTCGGCGACCTCCAGCAGCTCGTCCAGCGTCAGCATCTTGACGCCCATCTGGGCGGCGCGCGCGGGCTGCACGTAGGGGTCGTACGCGACGACCTTCATGCCGAAGGCCGACATGCGCTGCGCGACCAGGACGCCGATGCGGCCGAGGCCGACGACGCCGAGGGTCTTCTCGCTGAGCTCGACGCCCGTGTACTTGTTCCGCTTCCACTCACCGTTCTTCAGGGCGGTGTTGGCCTGCGGGATGTTGCGGGCGGTGGCCACGAGCAGACCGCAGGCCAGCTCGGCAGCCGTCACGATGTTCGAGGTCGGGGCGTTGACGACCATCACGCCGGCCTTGGTGGCGGCGGAGACGTCGACGTTGTCCAGACCGACGCCGGCGCGCGCGACGACCTTCAGCTTCTTGGCGACGGCGATGGCCTCGGCGTCCACCTTGGTGGCGGAGCGGACGAGGATCGCGTCGACGTCGACGATCGCGGGCAGCAGCTCCGCGCGGTCGGCTCCGTTGACGTGCCGGATCTCGAAGTCCGGACCGAGCGCGTCCACCGTGGCGGGCGACAGCTCTTCGGCGATGAGTACGACAGGTTTCGAGCTCACGTGGGTCATCCTCACAAGTCCAGTGCGGACGGCCGTCCCGACGGCCGCAGGCGGTGGAGGGGGTAGCCGCGTGGAAGACGCACGACACTGTGGGCCTGACGCGTATGTGTTGAGCAGTGTAGTGGCGCTGACGGACCGGATTTCCGCCTGTACGGAAGGATCACCCTTCCGGGGTTGGCCGTGTTGGACAAGCGACGCGCGGCGGGGCCGGGACACACCGTTCCGGCCCCGCCGTCCACGATCAGCTTTCGTCGCTGTCGACCCAGCTCATCAGCTTGCGCAGCTTCTTGCCGGTGGTCTCCAGCAGGTGCGCCTCGTCGGCATTCTTGTACTCGTTGTACTTCGGCAGACCGGCCTTGTACTCGGCCATCCAGGTGTTCGCGAACTCGCCGCTCTGGATCTCCGCGAGGACCTTCTTCATCTCGGCCTTGGTGGCGTCCGTGATGATGCGGGGGCCGGTGATGTAGTCGCCCCACTCGGCGGTCTCGGAGACCGACCAGCGCATCTTCTCCAGGCCGCCCTCGTACATGAGGTCGACGATGAGCTTCAGCTCGTGCAGGCACTCGAAGTACGCGATCTCCGGCTGGTAGCCGGCCTCGGTCAGGGTCTCGAAACCAGCCTTGACCAGGGCGGACGCGCCACCGCAGAGGACGGCCTGCTCACCGAACAGGTCGGTCTCGGTCTCCTCGGTGAAGGTGGTCTTGATGACGCCGGCGCGGGTGCCGCCGATGCCGGCCGCGTACGAGAGCGCGAGGGCGAAGGCGTTGCCCGAGTGGTCCTGCTCGACGGCCGCGATACACGGAACGCCACGGCCCTCCTCGTACTGGCGGCGGACCAGGTGGCCCGGGCCCTTCGGGGCGACCAGGGCGACGTCCACGTTGGCCGGGGGCTTGATGAAGCCGTAGCGGACGTTGAAGCCGTGGCCGAAGAAGAGCGCGTCGCCGTCCTTGAGGTGGTCCTTGATGGACTCCTCGTAGATCTCGGCCTGGAGCGGGTCCGGGGTGAGGATCATGATGACGTCGGCCCAGGCGGCGGCCTCGGCCACGGGGACGACCTTCAGGCCCTGCTCCTCGGCCTTGGCCTTGGACTTCGAGCCCTCCTTCAGGCCGACGACGACGTCGACGCCGGAGTCACGGAGCGACAGCGCGTGGGCGTGGCCCTGGCTGCCGTAACCGATGACCGCGACCTTGCGGCCCTGGATGATGGACAGGTCGGCGTCGTTCTCGTAGAACAGCTCGGCCACTGGGATATCTCCTTGGTGCGCTGGTGTTGCTCCCACCGTACGGCGGGGAACGGAATCTGAGTTCGCCGGTCTCGCTATGCGAGCCGAGCGTGTCTGGCGCGGCTTGGGCGGCCGCTGCGCCGGCCGGGTCAGGCGCTGCGGTCGAGCGCGCGCAGACTGCGGTCCGTGATGGACCGTCCGCCACGCCCTATGGCGATCGTGCCGGACTGCACGAGCTCCTTGATGCCGAAGGGCTCCAGCATCTTGAGCATCGCGCCGAGCTTGTCGGAACCGCCGGTGGCCTCGATGGTGACGGCCTCCGGGGAGACGTCGACCGTCTTGGCGCGGAACAGCTGGACGATCTCGACGATCTGCGAGCGGGTCTCGTTGTCGGCGCGGACCTTCACCAGGACGAGTTCGCGCTCGATGGCGTTGTGGGACTCCAGCTCGACGATCTTGAGGACGTTGACCAGCTTGTTCAGCTGCTTGGTCACCTGCTCCAGCGGGAGGTCCTCGACGTTCACGACGATCGTGATGCGGGAGATGTCGGGGTGCTCGGTGACGCCGACCGCGAGGGAGTCGATGTTGAACCCGCGGCGGGAGAACAGGGCGGCGATCCGGGCGAGGATGCCGGGCGTGTTCTCGACCAGGACGGAGAGCGTGTGCTTGGACATGTGAGGCGTTCTCTCTCTCAGGCTCTCTCGGCTCAGTCGTCTTCGTTGTCGCCGAAGTCGGGACGGACGCCCCGGGCGGCCATGACCTCGTCGTTGGAGGTGCCGGCGGCGACCATCGGCCACACCATGGCGTCCTCGTGGACGATGAAGTCGATCACGACGGTGCGGTCGTTGATCGCGTTGGCTTCGGCGATGACCTTGTCCAGGTCGGCCGGGTCCTCGCAGCGCAGCGCCACGCAGCCCATGGCCTCCGAGAGCTTGACGAAGTCCGGGACGCGCGTGCCCTTGCGGGGCGCGATGGACTCGCCGAGCTGGGATCCGACGGTGTCGTGACCGGTCTCGTCGGCGTGCAGGACGGTGTTGGAGTACCGCTGGTTGTAGAAGAGGGTCTGCCACTGGCGGACCATGCCCAGCGCACCGTTGTTGATGATCGCGACCTTGATCGGGATGTTGTTCAGGGCGCAGGTGACCAGTTCCTGATTGGTCATCTGGAAGCAGCCGTCACCGTCGATCGCCCAGACCGTGCGCTCGGGCATGCCGACCTTGGCGCCCATCGCGGCCGGGACCGCATAGCCCATGGTTCCGGCGCCGCCGGAGTTCAGCCACGTGCGGGGCTCCTCGTACTTGACGAAGTGCGAGGCCCACATCTGGTGCTGGCCGACACCGGCCGCGAAGATCGTGCTCTTCGGCGCGAGCGCACCGATCCGCTCGATGACGTGCTGCGGCGAGAGGCTGCCGTCCGCGGGCAGGTCGTAGCCCAGCGGGTACGTGTCGCGCCAGCGGCTGAGGTCGTTCCACCAGGCGGTGTAATCCCCGGCGTTGCCCTCGGTGTGCTCGGCCTGGACGGCCTGGATCAGGTCGGCGATGACCTCGCGGGCGTCACCGACGATCGGGACGTCGACCGCGCGGTTCTTGCCGATCTCGGCCGGGTCGATGTCCGCGTGGATGATCTTGGCAAAGGGGGCGAAGCTGTCCAGCTTGCCGGTGACGCGGTCGTCGAAGCGGGTGCCGAGGGCGATCAGCAGGTCCGACTTCTGCAGCGCGGTGACGCCGGTGACGCTGCCGTGCATGCCCGGCATGCCGACGTGCAGCGGGTGGCTGTCGGGGAAGGAGCCCAGCGCCATCAGGGTGGTGCAGACCGGGACCCCGGTCAGCTCGGCGAGGACCTTCAGCTCGGCGGTCGCGCCGGACTTCATGACGCCGCCGCCGACGTACAGCACCGGGCGCTTGGCCTGGCAGATGAGCTTGGCGGCCTCGCGGATCTGCTTGGCGTGCGGCTTGGTGACCGGCCGGTAGCCGGGGAGGTCCTGGGTGGGCGGCCACGAGAAGGTGGTCTTCGCCTGCAGGGCGTCCTTGGCGATGTCGACCAGGACCGGGCCGGGGCGCCCGGTGGAGGCGATGTGGAAGGCCTCGGCGATCGTCCGCGGGATGTCCTCGGCCTTGGTGACCAGGAAGTTGTGCTTGGTGATCGGCATGGTGATGCCGACGATGTCCGCCTCCTGGAAGGCGTCGGTGCCGATCGCCTTGGAGGAGACCTGGCCGGTGATCGCGACGAGCGGGACGGAGTCCATGTGGGCGTCGGCGATCGGGGTGACCAGGTTGGTGGCGCCCGGGCCGGAGGTGGCCATACAGACGCCGACCTTGCCGGTGGCCTGCGCGTAGCCGGTGGCGGCGTGGCCGGCCCCCTGCTCGTGGCGGACCAGGATGTGACGGACCTTCTTGGAGTCCATCATCGGGTCGTACGCGGGGAGGATGGCACCTCCCGGAATCCCGAAGACGGTGTCGCACCCCACCTCTTCGAGAGAGCGGATGAGGGACTGCGCACCCGTGACGTGCTCAACTGCGGCGGACTGCTGTCCGCCGGAACGGGGCCGCGGCTGCGGATGGTGGGCCCCGGTGGCCTGCTCGGTCATCGGCATTCTCTTCTCGAAGCTGAGGGTTTTACGCGGATTCGACTCTGTGCCAGTGCAACAAAAAACCCCTCGTGCCAGGAGGCAAGCGAGGGGAGCGCGTCGGGTGTGTTGAGCGGGAACATGCAGGTCCCTGCTTCAGCCGACGCGCTTTCCAAGTACGAGAATTCGGGTGCGCATGGCACTGACCCTCCCTCTGGCGGCAGGGTGATGTCAAGTAGGTGGGACGGGCGTCTCATTATGTGAGCCTCTACGGATGGCCATCGAGCCCCCGGGGGAGCCGCCGGCCAGAGCCGGCTGGGCCGCTCCGCCCGGTACTGGGAACGTACCGCGCACCAGCGCACGGCGCAGCCTGTACTCGTCGAGGGGTCCGGAAAAGGCCATTCCCTGGCCGTGCGTGCAGCCCATCGCGCGCAGGGCCATCACCTGCTCCGGGAGGTCGACCCCGTCGGCCACCGAGCGCATGCCCAGGTCGTTTGCAATCCGCAAGAGACCGGCGGTGATCTTGTGCAGGCGGGCCGACTCGACCACCCCTTCCACCAGGCCCCGGTCCAGCTTGAGCATGTCCACGGGAAGCCGGCGCAGGGCACTGATGGCCGCGTAGCCGCTGCCGAATCCGTCCAGGGAGATCCCCACCCCGAGCCGGTGCAGGGCCGTCAGGCGGCGCTCCAGGTCGTCGAAGGGCACTCTGGGGTCGGATACCGCGAGCTCCAGCACCAGGGACCCGGAGGGCAGGCCGTGCCGGGTCAGCAGAGCCTCCACGGAGCCGAGCGGCATCGCGCGGTCCAGGAGCCGCTGGGCGGTCATCCGCACGGCCACCGGTGCGCCGTGTCCGGCCCGGTGCCGTTCGGCGGCCTGCTCCACGGCCTCCTCCAGCAGCCAGCGCCCCAGCTCGGCGGTGCGCGAAGCGTCCGGGCCCGCGCCGCCGGGGCCCCCCGCACCTCCCGCGACGCCCTCGCTGTACTCGGCGGCGCGGAGGAACTCGGCCGGCGTGAAGAGGATGCCCTGGGCGGAACGCCAGCGGGCCTGCGCGGCGACGGCCGCCACCTCGCCGGTGGCCAGCGAGACCACGGGCTGGTGCAGCAGGGCGAACTCCCCCTCGTGGAGTGCGGTGCGCAGCCGGCCCGCCAGCTCGGCCTTCCGGACGACCTCGGCCTGCATCTGGGGGGCGTACATCTCGACGCGGTCCTTGCCGCCGGCCTTGGCCCGGTACATCGCGAGATCCGCGTTGCGCATCAGGTCCGAAGGGGTGATGCCGGGGTCGGCGAAGGCCACGCCGATGCTGGCGGCTACGCGCACCTCGCTGCCGCCGATCCGGTACGGCTGGGAGAGGGTGGTGCGCAGCCGGTCGGCGATCTCCCGCACCTGGTACTCACGGGCGCTGCGGTCGCGGTTCCCGTCGCCGAGGATCAGCGCGGCGAACTCGTCGCCGCCGAGGCGGGCCGCGGTGTCCCCGGCCCGGACCGAGTCCTGGAGCCTGCGCGCGGCCTCGATGAGCAGCTCGTCGCCGGCCTGGTGGCCGATGGTGTCGTTGACCGCTTTGAAACCGTCGAGGTCGATGAAGAGCACGGCGGTGCTGTGGTCCCCCGCCCGCCGGCCGGTCAGGGCCTGGCGCACCCGCCGGGTGAAGAGGGCGCGGTTGGGCAGGTCGGTCAACGGATCGTGCTCGGCGCTGTGCTGGAGCTGGGCCTGGAGCCGGACCCGCTCGGTGACGTCCCGGCTGTTGAGGATGAGCCCGCCCTGGTGGCGGTTGACGGTGGACTCCACGTTGAGCCATTCGCCGCCGCCCGACTTGAAGCGGCATTCGATGCGGGTGGTGGGCTCCTCGGTCGGCGGTGCGGCGAGGAAGCGGCGTACCTCGTGGACCACCCGGCCGAGGTCGTCCGGATGGATGAGGGTGGCGAGCTCGGTGCCGACCAGCTCCTCGGCCTCGCGGCCGTAGACCCCGGCGGCGGCGGGGCTGACGTAGCGCAGGGTCCCGGTGGGCGCGGCGATCATGATGACGTCGCTGGAGCCCTGGACCAGGGAGCGGAAGTGGTTCTCCTTCTGGGCCAGTTCCTGGGTGAGCGCGATGTTGTCGAGGAGCATGATGCCCTGCCGGATGACGAGGGCGAGCACGACCGTGCAGCCGGTGAAGACGACCATCCGGTCGACCTTCCGGCCGTCCACGACGTTGTAGAGGATGCCGAGGGTGCACACGGCGGCGGCGAGGTACGGGGTGAGGGCGGGCAGGGAGCCGGTGATCGGGCGGCTGTGCGGCCGGTCCCCGCGCGGGTGCACGGCCGGCTCGGGGCCCGGGTGGATGCGCCGGGCGCCCCAGGGTGCGTAGGCGAGCAGCAGCGAGCCGGCAAACCAGCCGGCGTCGAGCAGCTGTCCGGACTGGTACTCGGCGCTCAGCAGGGGCGAGGTGAACAGCGCGTCGCTGAGCACGGTCAGGGCCAGTGCCGCGATGGCGGTGTTGACGGCGGAGCGGTTGCTCTCGCTCCGCCGGAAGTGCAGGACCAGGACCATCGAGACGAGGGCGATGTCCAGGAGCGGGTAGGCGAGGGAGAGCGCGGCTCGCGGGACGCTGCCCGGGGCGCCGGACTGGGCGGTCCGGGCCGCGTGGGCCAGGGCCAGGCTCCAGGACAGGGTGAGCAGGGAGCCGCCGATGAGCCAGGAGTCGAGCCCGAGGCACACCCAGCCGGCTCGGGTGACGGGCCGTTTGGCGAGGACGAGCAGGCCCACGATGGCGGGCGGGGCGAAGCAGAGGAAGGCGAAGTCGGCGACCGAGGGCTTCGGGACGGGTTCACCGAGGACCACCTCGTACCAGCCCCAGACCGCGTTGCCGCCGGCGCCCATGAGGGAGGAGAAGGCGAAGAGCAGCCAGGCGGGGCGTTCGCGGCTGTCGATGGCGCGCGCGTACGAGTAGCAGGAGACGGCGGCGAACAAGCCGGCTGCGCTCAGTCCGAAGTCGCCCATGATCTCGGCGAGTTCCTCCGAGCCCCAGTTGAGGGCGGCGCCGACGGCGTACCCGCCGCTGATCACCGCGAGGACCAGCTGCATCGCCAGGCCCCTGCCTCCGCCCGAGACGGACGGACGGTTCAGGAGCGCCGCCCCGGCACTCACCGGTCCCCCTCGCTGGCTGATTCCGGTGCAGCCCAGTCTCGGCAGCGCCGCCTCCGGCGGCTGTGCCGCATCGGATCCTTCGTCCATTGGCCGTGCATCGCCCGTCGCCCCCCAAAGTGTCCGATCACTCCCCAGCGCCAGACGTTCGTGGCGCAGCCCCTTGTTCCGGACGATACACCACTTTCGTCACTCAGGGACATAGTCCCTCTACTCTCAGTTACCGATCGCGGAGGGATGTCCACCTTGCGCGTCCGGGTGAATGCGGAGCGTGCACAACGTCCGTCACTCGGTGATCAGCACCGTGTGCTCCAGGGGCTTTCCGGAGGCGAACAGGCCGAGCTGGCGTGCCAGCAGACGCTTGGCGCGCGGCTCGAACGCCGTGCTGCTGCCGCCCACATGAGGCGTGATCAGGACGTTCGGAGCGTGCCAGAGCGGGTGGCCGTCGGGCAGCGGTTCCGGGTCGGTGACGTCGAGCGCCGCGCGCAGTCGGCCCGACTCGACCTCCGCCAGCAGGGACTTGGTGTCGACGACGGGACCGCGGGACACGTTGACCAGCAGGGCGCCGTCCTTCATGCGGCTCAGGAAGTCGGCGCCGGCCAGGCCCCGGGTGGCGTCCGTGAGCGGTGTCACGAGGATCACCACGTCGGCCTGCGGCAGCAGGCCGGGCAGGTCGGCGAGAGCGTGCACGGGCCCGTGCCCGGTGGTCCGCGCCGTACGGGCCACGCGCGCGATCCTCCCGCATTCGAAGGGGACGAGCCGGTCCTCGATGGCCGAGCCGATCGATCCGTAGCCGATGATCAGAACGTTCTTGTCCGCGAGTGCGTCGTAGAAGCCGGAGCGCCACTCCTCGCGGTCCTGGCCGCGGACCATGCCGGGGATGCCGCGCAGGGAGGCGAGGGTCAGGGTGAGGGCGAGTTCGGCGGTGCTGGCCGTGTGGACCCCGGCGGCGTTGCACAGCCGTACGCCGGGGCGCAGGTCTCCGAGGCGGCCCCGCACGTCGTCGATGCCGGCGGTCAGGGTCTGGACGACCTGGACGGCGGTCATCTCGGCGAAGGGGCGCACGGTGACCTCGGCGGTCTTCATGTAGGGGGCCACGTAGAAGACGCAGTCGGCCGGGTCGGCCGGGAAGGCGTCCTCGCCGTCCCACACGCGGTACCGGAAGGAGTCGGGGAGGCCGGCGACCTCCTCGGCGGGGAAGGGGAGCCAGACGTCCTGGGGCGTAGCAGTCATGATCACGAGGCTATGCCAAGCCGTCTTGATCAAGCCGTTAGTTTGGTGGCCGGAGCGGGAGGGGGACGCAGCGGTGGAGCGCAGGTCGATCGGGGCGGGGGCGCTGACCGTGGGCGCCGTCGGCCTCGGCTGTATGCCGATGAGCTGGGCGTACGCGCCTTCGCGGCGGCGGGGGCAGGAGTCGCTGGCGGCCGTGCACGCGGCGCTGGACCTGGGGGCGAACCTGCTCGACACGGCCGACGTGTACGGGCCGTTCACCAATGAGCTGCTGCTGGGGCGGGTGTTGCGGGAGCGGCGGTCCGAGGCGTTCGTCTCGGCCAAGGTGGGCCTGCGTGCGGGCGACCAGCACGTGGTCGCCGACGGGCGGCCCGGCTATCTGCGGCGGGCCTGCGACGCCTCGCTGCGGCGGCTGCGGACCGACGTCATAGACCTCTACCAGCTGCACCGGGTGGACCCGGAGGTGCCCGTGGAGGAGACCTGGGGCGCCATGGCGGAGCTGGTGGGTGCGGGGAAGGTGCGCGCCCTCGGTTTCTGCGCGCTGGGCGCCGGGGCCGGGCCGGGGGCGGGGCGCAGCGG
>NZ_JARAYQ010000153.1:0-20839 GCF_033794505.1 Streptomyces sp. MB09-01
GATGCGTCCCGCCCGGCGTGCGACGGCACGGGCGGGACGCATCGGGCGGGGCGGCACAGGGGCTCCCCGCAGGGGGCCGGATCCCCAGCTACCCCGCCGCCGAGCGGGCCGTACGGGCCCTCGCCGAAGCCGTCCGCTACGGGCAGTGGCGCCGCGGCCTCGCCGAGGGCGGGCACGTCCCCGAGTTCGAGGACGTCGACGAGGCCGGGGCGGCAGCGCAGCTGGCCGGGCTGCTGGCCGAGGTCGACGGCGGAGCCGTGCTGACCCTGACGGAGTGGGACGCCCGCGAACTGCTCGCCCGGTACGGGATCGGCATCCGCTCCGCCCTGCCCGCACCCAGCGCCGACGCGGCGGTCCGGGCCGCCGGGATCCTGGGGTACCCGGTGGCGCTGAAGACCACCGCCCCGCACCTGCGCCACCGCGCGGACCTGGGCGGCGTACGGCTCGACCTCGCGAACGAGAGCGAGCTGAGACGCTCCTACGAGGAGCTCACCGACGCGCTGGGCAAGCCGGCCGAGCTCCAGCCCGTCGTCCAGGCCATGGTGCCGCGCGGGGTCGACACCGTCGTCCGCTCCGTCATCGATCCGGCCGCGGGCGCCGTCCTCTCCTTCGGGCTCGCCGGCGTCGCCTCCGAACTGCTGGGCGACACCGCCCACCGGCTGGTTCCGGCCACCGACCGGGACGCCGCCGGACTGATCCGTTCCATCCGGGCCGCGCCCCTCCTCTTCGGCTGGCGCGGCAGCGACCCCGTGGACACCCCCGCCCTGGAGGAGCTGCTCCTGCGGCTGTCGCGCCTGGTGGACGACCACCCCGAGGTGATCGAGGTCTCCCTGGAGCCCGTCGTGGTCGCCGCCGAGGGCCTCTCCGTGCTCAGCGCCACCGTCCACGTCGCGCACCCGCCCGCCCGTGGCGACCTCGGCCCGCGGACCCTCCCCAGTTACTGAGCGAGTACGACGCGGCCTGGGGGCCCCGTACGGGCCTTAGGATGGACCTCATGGCGAAATCCGGTACGACGACCCAGGGGCTGCGCACGGCGATCGAGCGCAGCGGCTACTACCCGGCCCTCGTGGCCGAGGCCGTGGAGGCCGCGGTGGGCGGCGAGCCGATTTCGTCATACCTGGTCCACCAGGAGACGACCTTCGACTCCAACGAGGTGCGCCGCCACGTCACCGTGCTGGTCCTCACCGGCAACCGCTTCATCGTCAGCCACACCGACGAGCAGGCCGCAGACGCAGGGTCCCCGTCCCCGTACGCGACCACCTCCACCGAGTCGGTCAAGCTGTCCAGCATCTCCTCCGTGGTGCTGAGCCGCGTCGTCGCCAACCCGGAGTCCTACACCCCGGGCACCCTGCCCCGCGAGGTCGTCCTGACCATCGGCTGGGGCGCGGTCTCGCGGATCGACCTGGAGCCGGCCGCCTGCGGCGACCCGAACTGCGACTCCGATCACGGCTACACCGGCAACTCCACCGCCGACGACCTCAGCCTGCGGGTCAGCGAGGCCGGCGACGGCCCCGAGGCGGTGCGCCAGACCCTGGTCTTCGCGCAGGCACTCTCCGAAGCCACGGCAGCGACGTCCACGTCCACCCCCGCCCGCTGATGGCGTACTCCGCGGCGCAGAACTGGCCCGAGCCCGAGCTGCTGGACCTGGCCGGTGCCCCCGTCCCGGAGTACGGCACCGGGTCGCTCGCCGACCTGCTGCCCACGCTCGCGGCCGGCCAGGGCGTCCCCGGTTTCACCGCCGCCATCGCCGAGCTGACCCCGGCCGACCGGAATTGCGTGTTCCTGGTCGACGGCATGGGCTGGGAGCAGATCAAGGCCCACCCGGACGAGGCCCCCTACCTCACCTCCCTCCTCGGCAGCTCGCGCGGCGGCACCGGCCGCCCGATCACCGCGGGCTTCCCGGCCACCACGGCCACCTCGCTGGCCTCCGTCGGCACCGGCCTGCCGCCCGCACGGCACGGCCTGCCCGGCTACGCCGTGCGGAACCCGGCCACCGGCGAACTGATGAACCAGCTCCGCTGGCACCCGTGGACCTCGCCGAAGCCCTGGCAGCCGTACCCGACGGTCTTCCAGCTGGCCGACAAGGCCGGTGTCGCGACCGCCCAGGTGTCCTCGCCCGCCTTCCAGACAACCCCGCTCACCAAGGTCGCGCTGAGCGGCGGCACCTTCCACGGCCGGATGACCGGCGAGGAGCGGATGGACCTCGCGGCGATCCAGCTCGCGGCCGGCGACCGCTCGCTCGTGTACACGTACTTCAGCGAGCTCGACGGGGCCGGCCACCGCCACGGCGTGGACTCCGACGCCTGGCGCGGCCAGCTGATGCTGGTCGACCGGCTCGTGCAGCGGCTCGCCGAGCAGCTGCCGCCGCGCACCGCGCTGTACGTGACCGCGGACCACGGCATGGTCGACATCCCCTTCGACGAGGACTCCCGGATCGACTTCGACGAGGACTGGGAGCTGAGCGCCGGCGTGGCCCTGCTGGGCGGCGAGGGCCGGGCCCGGCACGTGTACGCGGTGCCGGGCGCGCAGAACGACGTACTGACCGTGTGGCGCGAGGTGCTCGGCGACCGGTTCTGGGTCGCGAGCCGCGAAGAGGCACTGGAGCTCGGCTGGTTCGGCGCTCCGGGGGAGTGCGACGAGCGCGTGCTCGGACGCATCGGCGACGTGGTGGCCGCCTCCCAGGCCGACGTCGCGATCACCGCTTCGCGCAACGAGCCGAACGAGTCCGCGCTCGTCGGCATGCACGGCTCCATGACCGCGGCGGAGCAGCTGGTCCCGCTGCTCGAGATCCGCTCCTGACCCTCCTCCCGTCCCGCACTGCGACCCACGACCCGAAAGGTCCCGTACTTCCCATGCCCGAGCTGGTGTTCTTCTCCGGAACGATGGACTGCGGAAAGAGCACGCTGGCTCTGCAAATCACCCACAACCGTTCGGCGCGCGGCCTGGTGGGCGTGATCTTCACGCGTGACGACCGGGCGGGGGAGGGCAAGCTGTCCTCCCGGCTCGGCCTGGTGACGGAGGCGGTCGAGGCGGGCGAGGGCATGGACCTGTACGCGTACCTGGTCGCCCAGCTGTCCAAGGGCGGCAAGGCGGACTACGTGATCGTGGACGAGGCCCAGTTCCTGGCCCCGGAGCAGATCGACCAGCTCGCCCGCATCGTCGACGACCTGGACATGGACGTCTTCGCCTTCGGCATCACGACGGACTTCCGCACCAAGCTCTTCCCGGGCTCGCAGCGGCTGATCGAGCTCGCGGACCGGATCGAGCAGCTCCAGGTCGAGGCCCTGTGCTGGTGCGGCGCCCGCGCCACCCACAACGCCCGCACGATAGACGGCGAGATGGTCGTCGAGGGCGCCCAGGTCGTCGTCGGCGACGTGAACCGCCCGGCGGGCGAGATCGGCTACGAGGTCCTCTGCCGCCGCCACCACCGCCGCCGCATGACCTCGGCAGCGGCCCACGCGGGCGCCCTCTCCCCGGACGTCCTCCCGGTCAACCACGCCTGACCCGCCGGTCGCAGCGGCGCGGCCCGGCACCGGACCGAAGGCGGCTGAGCATGACGGACGAACCGAGCGGGAACGCACCGGCCCCGCGGCCGGCGAAGGTCGGGCTGGAGGTCGTGGCCCACGGCGTGGCCGAGGGGCTGCCCTCGTACGCGCGGGCCTTCAAGGCCGTCGTCAACGTCGAGGTGGCCCACCGGGCCACCGTCGCGCGCACGGCTCCGGGGGCTCTGCAGGAGGCCGACCGGCTGTGGCTGGAGCACGCGCGGGCCGCTGCCGTCATCGACGACGAGGGCTGCTTCCTGGTCCGGGGGGCCGATCGCGACTGGGTCCGGGTGCGCCGCACCGCGCACACCGCGCTCTCCGCCGCCCTCGTACCCGGGGCCGGCTCCATGGTCATCGCGATGTCCCCGGACGGCCGGCGGCTGTGCGCCCTCACCGAGGAGGACGACGACTACTGGATCGTCGTCCACCACTTCGAGGACCGTCCCCTCTGACCCGGGCCTGTCCGCCACGCACCCGCGCCGGGTTCTCCTCCGCGCTCCCGCCCCACCGGCCGCCCTCCCGCGGTCACTACTGGCACAGGGCGGTGTCGAGGAGGGCGTCCGCACGGGCGAGGGACTCGGCAGGGGCCAGGTTGGCGGTGACGACGACGGTGGCGGCGCGGCCGTCATCGGTGGCGCCGGGGACCGAGTGGTAGCCGGGGGTGTCGCCGCCGTGGCCCCACATAAGGCCGCCACAGCTCAGCGGGGTGCTGGACACACCGAGCCCGTACCGGGTGCCGGGCCGCCAGCCCGGGCCCTCGACCTTGACGGTGGTACGCATCTCCGCGAGCTGTGCGGGAGCCAGGAGGCGGCCGCCGGTCAATGCGGAGAAGAAACGGTTCAGGTCGCCGGGAGTGGAGATCAGCTGCCCGGCGGACCAGCCCCAGGAGGGGTCGATCTCCGTGATGTCCTCCAGGGGCGCCCCGGGCTCCGCCGCGTGGTAGCCCCGCGGATGGGCCTCACGGATGCCCTGCTCGCCCACGCCGGGGAAGTAGGTGTGGCGCAGCCCGGCGCGGTCGATGACCCGCTCGGTGATCTGCTCGGCCAGCGGCCGGCCGGTGACCTTCTCGATGAGCAGACCGGCGACGACGTAGTTGGTGTTGCTGTACGCCCAGCCGGTTCCGGGGGCGAACTGCGCCTCGTGAGCCAGCCCGATGTCGAGCAGCTCGCGCGGCTGGCGGTAGGTGTGGCGTTCCTCGCCGAGCACGGACTCCAGTATGTGGTCGGTGTAGTTGGGCAGGCCGCTGGTGTGCTGGAGCAGCTGGCGGACCGTGATGGAGCGGCCGTCGATGCCCTTGCCCCGCAGCAGGTTCGGCAGGTACTGCTCCACGGGGGCGTCGAGCACGACCCTGCCCTCGCCGACCAGTTGCAGCACGACCGCGGCGGTGAAGGTCTTGGTGTTGCTGCCCGCCCGCACCTGGCCGTCGACCGGGACCTTCGCCCGGGTCTTCACGTCCGCCACGCCTGCGGTGTAGTTGCGGGCGCGGCCGGACCGGTCGACGGTGGCGGCCAGCGCCGCGGGAAACCCGTCGTCGGCCACCAGCCGCTCCAGCCCCTTGCGTACGGCGTCCCGCGGACCGTGGGACTCCGCCGCGGCCGAGGGCAGGGTGGCGGCCACGGTCAGGGCGGCGGCCGCCACGGCCACCGCCGCGACGACGGCCCGCCGCCGCCCGGACGGCGACGACGCGCGCTCGGACCGGGCTCGGCGAGGACGAAGGTCGGCCATGGGAGGTGCTCCTTGTGTCGGAGAGGATCGAGGGGCGAGGAACGCACGGCATCGCGCACCGCAGGTGCGGTGCACCCTGCGTCCCTCCGCATGCCCTGACACTAGGAAGCGGGCCCGGTCCGCGGCGTCGCCCGCGGGCACGAGGACCCGGGTACTCCCCGCGCCCCCGACCAGTACCCCGGTCCTGCTAGGGCCGTGACCGGACCAGGGTGAAGACCGCGCCCTCCGGGTCCGCGACCGTGGCCTGGCGGCCGCGCAGGCCCTCGCGGGGCGGTTCGACGACGCGTCCGCCGAGTTCGGCGACCCGGGCCGTGGCCGCGTCGGTGTCCGTCACCTCGAAGTACGCCATCCAGTGGGGGCCCCGGTCGTGCGGCAGCGAGCGGCCCACGCCGTGCACCGCGGCCACGGGCCGGCCCTCCAGGTTGAGGGTCAGGTAGTCGAAGTCGTCGGAGGCCGTGCTGTGCGCCAGCGCCTCGTGGCCGAAGACGTGCTCGTAGAACTTGCCGACCGTGGAGGTGTCCTGGGTGACCAGCTCGTTCCAGACGGGGGTGCCCGGCCCCCCGGGCGGCCGGGTGCCCATGCGGCTCTGCGCCTGCCACAGCCCGAAGATCGCGCCGAGCGGGTCGGAGCAGATCGCCACCCGCCCCGCGATGCCCGCGTCCAGCGGGCCCACCGCGACCGTGCCGCCGCACGAACGCACCGATTCGGCCGTCGCGTCGGCGTCGTCCGTGGCGAGGTACGTCGTCCAGGCCACCGGAAGATGTCGGTCCGGCGGCATCTCGCCGATCCCGGCCACCTCTTGGCCGTCCAGCACGGCGCGCACGTACGGGCCGAGCTGCTCGGGTCCCGGTACGTACTCCCAGCCGAACAGATCGGCGTAGAAGTCCTCGGTGGTCCCGAGTCCGTGCACCATGAGGCTCACCCAGCACGGGGTACCGGGCGTGCGCCGCGTCGCTTCCGCTGCCTCGGTCATGTCAGCCGTCTCCTCCGTCGTACCGCTTACCCGGTGCTGATGCTTCCACTCCGGAGGACCCGGCGCGCCCCGACCGCGCCGCATCACGGGGTCCTGGCGCGGAGTTGACCGGATCGGTGCGCCCCGCCGATGACGGGCTCGTTACGCCGGTTCCGGGTGGGGAGGAAGATGGCCCGCATGACTGCGAAACATGCAATCCTCTCCGCCGCCGAACTGAGGAACGAGCTGGCGGGCCCCCGTCCGCCGGTGCTGCTGGACGTCCGCTGGCAGCTCGGCGGCCCCGACCAGCGGCCCGCCTACGAGGAAGGACACCTGGCCGGCGCGGTGTACGTCGACCTCGACCGCGAACTGGCAGGTCCGCCGGGGGCGGGCGGCCGGCACCCGCTGCCGGACCCGGAGGCCTTCGGGGCGGTGATGCGGCGGGCCGGCGTCTCGGCGGACGCGCCCGTCGTTGTGTACGACGGCGGCCAGGGCTGGGCGGCCGCCCGGGCGTGGTGGCTGCTGCGCTGGACGGGTCACCCGAACGTGCGGGTGCTGGACGGCGGACTGACCGCCTGGACGGCAGCCGGGGGCGGGGTGACGGCCGACCGGGTGACTCCCGAGGAAGGCGATTTCAAGCCAACGCCGGGTGCCGTCGGGCTGCTGGACGCGGACGCGGCGGCCGCACGGGCGCGCGAAGGGGTACTCCTCGACGCCCGGGCGGGGGAGCGCTACCGCGGCGAGGTCGAGCCGATCGACCCGGTCGGGGGCCACATCCCGGGCGCGCTGTCGGCACCGACCACGGAGAACGTGGGGCCGGACGGGCGGTTCCTGCCCGTGCACGCACTGCGCGCCCGGTTCGAGGGGCTCGGCGCGTCCGAGGGCGGCCCGGTGGGCGTGTACTGCGGCTCGGGCGTCTCCGGAGCCCATGAGGTCCTCGCCCTGGAGGTGGCGGGCATCGCGTCCGACCTCTACGCGGGCAGCTGGTCGGAGTGGTCCTCGGACCCGGCCCGGCCCGTGGCCACGGGCCCGGACCCCCAGTAGGGCCGGGCGTGCCGCCGCCGGGTCGTCCCCGGCGGCGGTGCTACTCCTGCTTCTTGCGGCGGGTGCCGAAGACGATCTCGTCCCAGCTCGGCACCGCCGCGCGCCGCCCGGGGCGGACCCCGTCGGCCTCGGCCTGGCGGTCGGTGGTGCCCGTCAGGCGGTCGCGGTGGCCCGCCACCGTGCGGGGCATCAGGACGTCGGCGTACGCGGAGCCCGCGCCCGCCGAGGCGGCCGGTGCCGGCGGCTCCTCGGCCTCCGGTTCGGTCGCCGGGGTCTCGGTGCGGTCGGGGACCACCATGTCGCCTCGGAAGCTCGGGACCGCCTCCAGGAGGCTCGTCAGGGTGTCCCGCTCCTCCTCCGGGTCCGGCGCGGGCGCCGGCCTGTTGTCCGGCCGCTCCAGCTGCCGGTCCAGGGCGCGGTCCAGCGGCCGGTCGCGCGGCAGCCGCGCGATCCTCGGCACGAAGGGGAAGCTCGGCTCCGGCGTCGCCGGCAGGTCCTCCGACTCGCCGATCAGCGAACGGGCCTCGTCGTCCACGGCCACGACGAGCCGGCGCGGCGGGTCGTAGGTCCAGCTCGCCGAGTGCGGCTCGCCCGCGACCAGGTAGACGAGGAGGACCTCCCAGGTGCCGTCGTCGCGGCGCCAGGAGTCCCACTGCACGGATTCCTTCTCGGCCCCGCGCAGGGTGAGCCGTTCCTGCACGGCCTCGCCGAGCTGCGGCCCGGTGTTCTCGCCGGGACGGCGCACGGGGGTCTTGCGGGCCCGCTCGGCCATGAACGCGCGCTCGGCGAGCACGGGGCCCTCGAAGCGGCGTACGCGGTCGACGGGGATGCCGGCGAGTTGAGCGACCTCCTCCGCGGAGGCACCGGCCCGTATGCGGGCCTGGATGTCGCGGGGGCGGAGGTGGCTCTCCACCTCGATCTCGATCTGGTTCAGGCGCGCCCGGTCGTTGCGGACGGCAGCCCGCAGCCGCTCGTCGATCGGAAGCGTGTACTCCGTGCTGTCCCCAGCCTTGAGCACCAGTCGTGTGCCGTCATTTGAGACGGCCACGACACGCAGTTCGGGCATGGGGACCTCCCGGGTGGTGCCTGCCGACGTCACGTGCGTCGCTGCTTCCGCTAGTCGAGTGTGGCCTGCCCGGGTGCAGCCTGCCACAACCTTGCCGAGTTAAACCGGCGTGTCGGGCATGCGCCCTTGATCGCCGTTATGGCACGGTTACCTGTTGGGCACACACAGTGACCGAACGGTTACTGTGCGCAGCAGGAGCCCGTGCAATACCGCGGCATCACCGGTCTTGAGTGCCGTTTTCCATCAGCCGGCCCCCTCTCCCGAGTCCGGACATCCGAAAGGAAGGACGGCCCCAGGGCTCGCCACAGTACTCCATTCGGGCCACCTGGGTGGACCGCCGCGCCGCCGAACTTCTCCCGGACGGCGGGAGTTGGGCTGCCCTCCGACAGGTCCCACCTGCACCCGACGTCCGATTTGGGGTGTCTTGCTTCACAGAATCACCAGAAACGGAACTATCCGCTTCGCTCAGCTGTCAGTAACTGCTGGAAGAGGAGAAGCGTGAGAGGCGGGACACACACGGGATGCCGACGGGCCGGAAGACGACGCAGGACGCCGGGAACGCACCGGAGAAGACGAAGCTCGACCTGAGCGCGGCGCAGGTCGCCGGCTCCTCCCTCGCCACCGTCGCGGCGGCCCTGCCCGCCTCGAAGATGGGCGTCTACGGGACCATCCTCGGGGCCGGTGTGGTCAGCGTCGTCGCCACCGCCGGCGGTCCCGTCATCCAGCACTTCTTCCGGCGAACCGGCGACCGGCTGCGCGAGAGCGCCCGGCCCGGGACCCGTCGGGTGCCGCCGCCCCGCGAGGAGCGGGAGGCGGCCGACGCCATGACGGCGCCGCAGGCGACCGCGGCCGCCGGGGAGTTCGGCGCGGCCACCGTGCACGGCACCCGGGTGCGGGGCTGGAAGCGCACCGCGGTCGCCTCCGGGGCGGCCTTCGCCCTCGCCGTCGGCGGCCTCGGCACCTACGAGACGGTGGCCGGAACCTCCGTCAGCAGCGACGGCGGCACGCTCTTCTCCGGCGGCACCCGCTGCGCCGACCCCGCTGCCGAGCCCTGACACGTCGACACCGGCGGTGCGGCAGAGCGGTCCCTGACCCCGCGTGACGGGGGCCGGGCCTCAGGCGCCCAGGACCCGCCGCAGGTAGTCGTTGCCGAAGACCCGGTCCGGGTCGAGCTGGTCCCGCAGCGCGGTGAACTCGCCGAACCGCGGATAGACCTGCGCGAAGTACTCCGCGTCCCGCGTGTGCACCTTGCCCCAGTGCGGCCGGCCGCCGTGCGCGGTGAAGATGCGCTCGGCCGCGGTGAAGTAGGCCTGGTACGGGGTGCCCTTGTACATGTGCACCGCGATGTACGCCGTCTCGCGCCCCGAGGCCGTCGACAGCGCGATGTCGTCCGCCGGGGCCGTCCGCACCTCCACCGGGAAGCTGATCCGCAGCCGCGAGCGGTCGACCATCGCGCGCAGCTCCCGCAGTGC
The DNA here is from genome assembly GCF_033794505.1 of Streptomyces sp. MB09-01. Classification (NCBI taxonomy): domain Bacteria; kingdom Bacillati; phylum Actinomycetota; class Actinomycetes; order Kitasatosporales; family Streptomycetaceae; genus Streptomyces; species Streptomyces sp. MB09-01. The sequence goes on from NZ_JARAYQ010000153.1 coordinate 9,802, forward strand.
CTCGACCACCTGATCGCGCGGGAGGGCGTACTCCATCTCCACGAACCGCACCCGGCGCGGGCTGGTGAACACCTTGTACGGGATGTCCGTGTACGTGCGCGCCGACAGGGCGCGGCTGGCCACCCGGGCGATGGCGGGGATGGTGGCGGGGACCGCGCGGCCCACCGAGTTCACCACCTGGAAGAGGCCGTTGGAGAGCAGCTCGTCCTCGACCCAGGCGCTCACCGGTCCGGGCGGGGCGGCGGGGCCCTGGCTGCGGTTGTTCCGCTTGGTGTTGCAGTTGCCGGTGTGCGGGAACCAGTAGAACTCGAAGTGCTCGTTCTCCGCGAAGTGCTCGTCGAACTCCGCCGTCACCCGGTCGAAGCCCATGGGCTCCTCACGGGCGGTCAGGAAGAAGAGCGGCTCCACGGCGAAGGTGATCGCGGTGACGATGCCGAGCGCGCCGATGCCGATCCGGGCGGCCGCGAAGACCTCGGGGTTCTCCTTCTCCGAGCAGCTCAGCAGACGGCCGTCGGCGGTGACCAGCTCCAGGCCGCGGATCTGGGCGGCGATGGAGGCCGAGTCGCGGCCGGTGCCGTGGGTGCCCGTGCTGGTCGCCCCGGAGACCGTCTGCTCCATGATGTCGCCCATGTTGGTCAGCGACAGGCCCTCCCGGGCCAGGGCCCGGTTCAGGTCCTTGAGGACCGTGCCGGCCTCCACCGTGACGGTGCCGGCGGCCCGGTCGACGGCCCGGATCCCGGCCAGGGCCTGGGGGCGCACGAGCACCCCGTCGGTCGCGGCGGCCGCGGTGAAGGAGTGGCCGGTGCCGACCGCCTTCACCCGCAGCCCCTCTTCGGCGGCCCGGCGGACCGTCTCCTGCAGCTCGCCGACCGAGGCCGGCGTCACCACGCGGACGGGCGTGGCGGTGACGTTCCCCGCCCAGTTATGCCACGTGGTGGCCGGCCTGCTGTTCCCTGCTGTCCCCGCTGTCGCCGTCGCCATCGCTAGAGGGCTCCTCCCCTTGCGCCGGCCTCGTCAGCCGGCGGTATCCCGCGAACGCCACCGCCGCCGCGGCCACCCCCGCCGAGATGGAGACGACGTACCCGGTCCGCGCGCCGGCCGCGTCCACGACCCAGCCGGTCACGGAGGACCCGAGCGCGATGCCGACCGCGAGGCCGGTGCTGATCCAGGTCATGCCCTCGGTCAGCTTCGCGTGTGGTACGTGCGCCTCGATCAGGGCCATCGTGGTGATCATCGTGGGAGCGATGGCGAGGCCCGAGACGAAGAGCGCCACGGCCAGAATCGGAAGGTTCCCGGCCAGTAGGAGGGGGATCATACTCACGGCCATCGCACATACGCCCAGTACCCAACGGCGTTCTGTCCGGCCCTTGAGATGCAGAAGGCCGAACACGATGCCGGCCAGACAGGATCCGAGTGCCCAGACGGCCAGGACGAAGCTCGCGGAGGACTTGCTGCCCTGTTCCTCCGCGAAGGCCAGGGTGGCCACGTCGATGGAGCCGAAGATCGCGCCGGTCGCCACGAAGGTGGCCGTCAGTACCTGCAGGCCCGGCGAGCGCAGGGCCGAGGTGCGTTCCACGGTCTTGTCGCGCGGGTGCGGTGCGGGCTCGGTGGAGCTCTGGGCGGTGAGCAGCCACACGCCGACCATCAGGCAGACGGCGGCGATCAGCGGCCCGGCTTCCGGGAACCAGGTGGTGGACAGTCCGATGGCGAGGATCGGGCCGAAGATGAAGCAGACCTCGTCCACCACCGACTCGAAGGAGTACGCGGTGTGCAGCTCGCGCGGGGAGTCCCGGTAGATGACGGTCCAGCGGGCACGGATCATCGAGCCGACGCTGGGCACGCAGCCGGCGACCGCGGCGCAGACGAAGAGCGTCCAGTCCGGCAGGCCGTACGCGGCCGCCAGCAGCAGTCCGGTGACCGCTGCCACGGAGACGAGGGTCGCGGGGCGCAGGACGCGGCGCTGGCCGTACTGGTCCACGAGCCGGGAGACCTGGGGTCCGATGACCGCGGCGGCGAGCGCCAGCGTGCCGGTGAGCGCGCTGGCCATGGCGTAGCGGCCGGTGATCTCGGAGATCATCGTCAGGATGCCCACGCCGACCATGGAGATCGGCAGCCGGCCTATGAGGCCGGCTGCGCTGAACCCCTTGGTGCCGGGCGCCGCGAATATGGCTCGATAGGGACTGGGCAAGGGCCCTCCGTAAGGGACGTCGTGGGCCCATACAGGTTACGACCGCTTACAGGGCACCCGCACGGGGAAGGTTCCGGATTCTGGAACTTAGGTTCACCTTACCCATGCTGCGGGGCAGCTCGTGGCCGGGCCGCTTCTCTCCGCAGGACGCCGGGTGGCAGGATTCGACGCATGTCAGACCAGCTCCTCCCGCCCGCCGGCGGGTCCGCCGCCCCGTACGACGCCCTCCTGCTGCTCTCCTTCGGCGGTCCCGAAGGACCCGACGACGTCGTGCCGTTCCTGGAGAACGTCACGCGCGGACGCGGCATCCCGCGCGAGCGGCTCAAGGAGGTCGGGCAGCACTACTTCGGCTTCGGCGGGGTCAGCCCCATCAACGGGCAGAACCGCGAGCTGCTGGACGCGTTGCGCAAGGACTTCGCCGGACACGGGCTGGACCTGCCGGTCTACTGGGGCAACCGGAACTGGGCCCCGTACCTGACCGACGTGATGCGGGAGATGGCCGCCGACGGGCGCCGCCGGATCGCGGTGCTCGCGACCAGCGCGTACGCCTCGTACTCGGGCTGCCGGCAGTACCGCGAGAACCTCGCCGACGCGCTGGCCACCCTGGCCGAGGAGGGCGTGGAGCTGCCGCGGGTCGACAAGCTGCGCCACTACTTCAACCACCCCGGCTTCGTGGAGCCCATGATCGACGGGGTGGTGGCCTCGCTCGCCGCGCTGCCCGAGGAGGTGCGCGCCGGCGCGCACCTCGCCTTCACCACCCATTCCATCCCGACCGCGGCGGCCGACACCTCCGGCCCGGTCGAGGACCACACCGAGGACGGCGAGGGCGGGGCGTACGTCAAGCAGCACCTCGACGTCGCCCGGGTGATCGCGGACGAGGTGGCCGCCCGGACCGGCGTCGCCCACTCCTGGCAGCTCGTCTACCAGTCCCGCAGCGGCGCCCCGCACATCCCGTGGCTGGAGCCGGACATCTGCGACCACCTAGAGGCCCTGCACGCCGAGGGCGCCCCCGCCGTCGTGATGGTGCCCATCGGCTTCGTCTCCGACCACATGGAAGTCCTGTACGACCTGGACACCGAGGCCACGGCCAAGGCGGCCGAACTGGGCCTGCCCGTGGCGCGCTCCGCGACCGTCGGCGCCGATCCGCGGTTCGCCGGAGCCGTACGGGAGCTGGTGCTGGAGCGTGCCGCCCGCGAGCGCGGGGAGCGGGCCGCGGAGTGCTGGGTGGGCACGCTGGGGCAGAGTCATGACCTGTGTGCGGTGGGCTGCTGCCCGGCGCGGAGCCCCCGGCCGGCGGCCGCGGGCGTGGACAGTCCGTACGCCTAGGAAGAGGAACCGTGATCTCCGAAGAGCTGAAGGCCGAACTGCTGGACGTGGGCCTGGAGGCCGCCCGGCAGGCCGGGGCTCTGCTGCGCGACGGCCGGCCGGCCGATCTGGCGGTGGCGGCGACGAAGAGCAGCCCGATCGACGTGGTGACCGAGATGGACATCGCCGCGGAGAAGCTGATCACCGGCATCCTCGCCGAACGCCGGCCCGAGGACGGGCTGCTGGGCGAGGAGGGCGCGGACAGCCCGGGGACGAGCGGGGTGCGCTGGGTCGTCGACCCGCTGGACGGCACCGTGAACTACCTCTACGGGCTCCCGAGCTGGGGCGTGTCCATCGCCGCCGAGTACGGGGGCGAGACCGTGGTGGGCGTCGTGGCGGCGCCGATGCGCGGGGAGACGTACCACGCGGTGCTCGGCGGCGGGGCCTGGCTGGGCGCGGCGCGCCTCGCCTGCCGGCCGGCGGCGCCGCTGGACCAGGCGCTGCTCGCGACGGGCTTCGCGTACGTCCAGACCCGGCGGGCCCGACAGGCCGAGATCGCGGCCCGGATCATCCCGCTGGTGCGGGACATCCGGCGGGGCGGTTCGGCGGCGCTGGACCTGTGCGACGTGGCCGCCGGGCGGCTGGACGGGTACTACGAGCGGGGGCTCAACCCCTGGGACCTGGCCGCCGGCGACCTGATCGCGCGGGAGGCGGGGGCCTTGACGGGCGGCCGGCCGGGGGAACGGGCCTCGGGGGAGCTGGCCCTGGCCGCCACGCCCGCCGTGTTCGCCTCGCTGCAGCCGCTGCTGGACGAGTCCGGGGCCTGGCACGACTGACCCCCTCCCGCACCGTCCCGCGTCCTCTCCGGTCGCGGCAAGCACGCGAACCCCGGCTGCCCGTGGGGGCGGCCGGGGTTCGTGACGTGCGGGATCAGCCGGGGTTCGCGAGATGCGGGTTCAGCAGGTCGGCTGGGGTCGGGTCGGGTCGGCGGGCCGGGGTCAGCAGGCGGGCACGGTGGCCGAGACGGGGACACCGTGCTCGGCGGCGAGCCGCTGGAGGTCTTCCAGCTCCGCCTGTTCCACTTCCGCGAGGAAGTCGTCGCCCGTCTCGCGGGCGTGCATGAGGTCCGATTGCGTGGACCGGATGCGCTGCAGGAGACCCGCGGTGAATGCGTCCATGATGGGTTCGCCCCCTCTTCGTGGGTCGGCGGCGGCACGTGGAAGTCCGCCGTCAGGGAGTGGATGGGGTGTGCAGTCGTCCTCCCCGGCACCCTGGGCCCAGAAACCTCTCGAGGCGAGGGAATCCTCACTTCCACCCCGCGAGCCCCTCCACGAGCCGCCTTACAGCCGGTTTACGGCCGAAACGTGCAGGATGGGCGACGCAATACACGTGTGCCCTTCTGGGCTCGGAGGAAGGAAACGACGTGCGCGTACTCGTCGTCGAGGACGAGCAGCTGCTCGCCGATGCGGTGGCCACCGGCCTGCGCCGGGAGGCCATGGCCGTGGACGTCGTGTACGACGGCGCCGCCGCCCTGGAGCGGGTCGGCGTGAACGACTACGACGTGGTCGTGCTCGACCGGGACCTCCCGCTCGTGCACGGCGACGACGTGTGCCGGAAGATCGTCGAGCTCGGCATGCCCACCCGCGTGCTCATGCTGACCGCCTCCGGTGACGTCAGCGACCGGGTGGAGGGCCTGGAGCTCGGCGCGGACGACTACCTGCCCAAGCCCTTCGCCTTCACCGAGCTGACCGCCCGCGTGCGGGCGCTCGGCCGGCGCACCACCGTCGCCCTGCCGCCCGTACTGGAGCGGGCCGGGATCAAGCTGGACCCGAACCGGCGCGAGGTGTTCCGCGAGGGCAAGGAGGTGCAGCTGGCCCCGAAGGAGTTCGCGGTGCTGGAGGTCCTCATGCGCAGCGAGGGGACCGTGGTCTCCGCCGAGCAGCTGCTGGAGAAGGCCTGGGACGAGAACACCGACCCGTTCACCAACGTCGTACGGGTGACCGTCATGACCTTGCGGCGCAAGCTCGGTGAGCCGCCGGTCATCGTCACCGTGCCCGGTTCCGGATACCGGATCTGACCCGCGTGGCAACCACCCCTGCGCCACCGGCGGCGCCACCGAAACCGACCTGGGACCCCGGCCAGCCCGAGGGTCCCTTCCCGTGGCTGCGGCCGACCATCCGGATACGCCTCACGCTGCTCTACGGCGGGATGTTCCTGATCGCGGGCATCCTGCTGCTGTCGATCATCTACCTGCTGGCGGCCCAGGCCCTGCGGCAGGGCAACGCCCTCCCGTTCACGATCGTCGGCGGCCAGGTGAGGGTCACCAGCAGTTCCTGCCCGGGCCTGGTGGGCGAACTGACGCCCGACCAGTTCAACGTCGCGACGAGCCAGTGCCTCCTCGAACAGCGCAGGCACGCCCTGGACGACCTGCTGAGCCGCTCGCTGATGGCCCTGCTGGGGCTGAGCATCATCGCCTTCGCCTTCGGCTACGCGATGGCCGGCCGGGTGCTGTCGCCGCTCGGCAAGATCACCCGGACCGCCCGCCGGGTGGTCGGCTCCGACCTGACCCGGCGGATCGAGCTGGACGGGCCGGACGACGAGCTCAAGGAACTGGCCGACACCTTCGACGAGATGCTCGACCGGCTGGAGCGGGCCTTCACGGCCCAGCAGCGGTTCGTGGCGAACGCCTCGCACGAGCTGCGGACTCCGCTCGCGATCAACCGGACCCTGCTGGAGGTCCACCTCTCCGACCCGGGGGCTCCGGTGGAGCTCCAGCAGCTCGGCAAGACCCTGCTCGCCACCAACGAGCGCAGCGAGCAGCTGGTCGAGGGCCTGCTGCTGCTGGCCCGCAGTGAGAACCAGATCGTCGAGCGCAAGCCCGTGGACCTGGCGGAGGTCGCCTCGCGCGCCGTCGACCAGGTGCGGGCCGAGGCCGAGGCGAAGGGCGTGGAGATCCGCGGCGAGCGCGCGCCGGCCGTCGTCCAGGGCAACGGCGTGCTGCTGGAGCGGATCGCCCTGAACCTGGTGCAGAACGCCGTCCGGTACAACGTGCCGGAGGACGGCTGGGTCGAGGTCACCACCGAGTCCCAGCACGGCCAGGCGGTCCTCCTGGTATCGAACACGGGTCCCGTTGTTCCCGCGTACGAGGTGGACAACCTCTTCGAGCCGTTCAGGCGGCTGCGTACGGAGCGAACGGGCAGTGACAAGGGTGTCGGGCTCGGTCTGTCGATCGCGCGCTCCGTGGCGCGCGCACACGGCGGAAGGATCCAGGCGATGCCCCGGGAAGGCGGTGGCCTCGTGATGCGTGTCACTCTTCCCTTGTGAGCAGTACACCTCGTGTTCGCTGTTGGCTGAATGCTTGCCGTCTGAAAATAATTGCTCCTGTGTGATCGATCACAGTGGCCAGTGTCGGCGCATGTGCGTTCAGTGACCCCGGGGCGGCCGGAAAGCCCGGGAAGTCCGGGTTTCCGGCCCCCTGTATGGCGGGAAATACACGGGGTGGCGTTTGTGCAAGACGGTCCCCGGACCGTGTACGGTCCCGGTCGTCATCCCAGCCAATCGCCCCTTCAGGTGGGCGGCTGGGTGTCGATTGAGTAACAGACCTTGATGTGAGGCAAAATCTCCGCCTCAGGTCGGGCACAAGTCCGGCCTCTCGTGCGTTACGTGCGCTGAGACACCGCTAACACCCAGAGGGGGAGAGCGAACAATGGCAACGGACTACGACACCCCGCGCAAGACCGACGACGACGTCGACAACGACAGCATTGAAGAGCTGAAGGCCCGACGTAACGAGAAGTCGTCCTCGTCCGTGGACATGGACGAATTCGACTCGGCCGAGAGCCTGGAGCTTCCCGGTGCGGACCTCTCCAATGAGGAGCTGGCCGTCCGGGTCCTGCCCAAGCAGGCCGATGAGTTCACCTGCATGAGCTGCTTCCTGGTGCACCACCGCAGCCAGCTGGCGCGCGAGAAGAACGGTCAGCCGATCTGTCGCGACTGCGACTGAGAGGCGTCGGCCGTGGCTGGCTCGACACCCTTTCGGAAGCGTCGCTTCCGAAAGTCTGGTGATCCGGCGGAGGCGCAGGAGGCACCCCTGGACCCGGAAACGGGTTCCGGAGCCCCCGGCGACTCCGCCAGCGAAGTGATCGCCGTGCCCTCCGACACCGCCCCGGCGGTGCCGTCGGCCACAGAGCCCGGTGAGGGGGCCCGGCACAGGTCCGGGGCCCGTCGGCTGCAAGCCGTCAAGAAGGGTGTACGCAAGGGCGGCGAAAGTGTCAGGGACGCCGTCCTGTACATCACCGAAAGAGTCATCGAGAACGCACCGCGCGTTCCGGTTCGGGACCTCGCGACCCTGCGCGCGCAGTTCCCGGGCCTCGGCCCCGATCAGCTTGCCGACAAGCTGATCTCGGGAGCGGCCAACGCCACCTCCACCGTGGGTGCGGGGATCGGCGCGGCGGCCATGCTGCCCGTCCCGCCCGCGATGCCCGCGGAGCTGGCGGCGGAGATCACCGGGGTCGCCGCGATCGAGCTGAAGCTCATCGCCGAGCTCCACGAGGTGTACGGGCTCCGCGCGCCCGGCACCCTCGGACAGCGCAGCTACGCCTACCTGACCGCCTGGACGGAGGAGCGCGGAGTCGACCTGACCAAGCCGACGACGCTGAACGCGGCGCTCGGCGGGCAGATGAAGCGCGAACTGCGCCAGCAGATCATGAAGCGGATGTTCCGCAGCCTGCCGAACCTCATGCCGTTCATGGTGGGCGCCGCCGTCGGCGCGGTCATGAACCGGCGCGACACCCGCAAAGTCGCCGAGAAGGTCCGTGGCGACCTGCGGAGCCGGGCCGTGGCATGGGATGCCCTTCCCGCCCTGCCGCCCCTGGAGCAGCCCGCACAGCCCCTTCCCGAGGCAACCAGGGCCGCACTCGAGGGCCGGGATCCCTTCACGCAGGGCTGAGGCCGGCCGCCGCCGGGAGCGCAGCCGCTATTCGGCCGGCACGGCCTGCGCCTTCGCCGCCCGGATCGCGGCCACCAGGGCCGCGGGCTCACGGGTGGAGACGTAGACGTACGGGGTCGGGTCGGCCGGGTCGGTGACCTCGACGCGGACCGCGGTCGGCACGTAGCTGCGCATCAGCATGAAGGCGCGGGTGTCCGCCTTGTACGTGCGCCAGGCGCGCGACTCCTCCGCGTCCAGGACCTCGGGCTCGCCCAGCGCGGTCACCGGGATCCGGGCGTCCCCGGCCGCCAGCGCCCCGTTCACCACGCGCACGCGCGCGGCACCGTACGAGCTCACCAGCAGCCCGGTCAGCGCGGTGCCCCCGACCAGGCCGGCCAGCAGCGGCATCGTGCCCAGCGGCAGCAGCATCAGCGCGCACGCGAGGCCGGTCATCACGGCGATGCCCCACCAGAAGCGGGGGGCGGTCAGGCGTTCGTCGTGGTGCGCGGGGGAGAGCTGCATGGGTCCAAGCCTGCCACGGGGCGACCGGTGGGTAGCCGCGCGGGTAAGGTCTGCGGCTGTGAGTGGACGAAACACAGCGTTGACGCCTCCGGCCGATGCCACCGCGCCGGTCCGGCACCCCGATGCCCCGGCACCCGGCGAGCTCCTCGGTGCGCACTACGAGCACTGTTTCGGCTGCGGCGGGGGTCAGCCGCACGGACTCCACCTGGAGGCCCGCGCGGGCGAGGGCGTGCGCATCACCGCCGAGTTCACCGTCAAGCCCGCACACCAGGGCGCTCCCGGCCTCGCCCACGGCGGGGTGCTCGCCACCGCCCTCGACGAGACCCTGGGCTCCCTGAACTGGCTGCTGCGCGTCATCGCGGTGACGGGGCGGCTGGAGACCGACTTCGTACGGCCCGTGCCCGTGGACACCGTGCTGTACCTGGAGGCCGAGGTCACGGCCGTCGCCGGGCGCAAGATCTACTGCACCGCCGTCGGCCGGACAGGCGGTCCGCAGGGCCCGGTCGCCGTGCGCGCCGACGCCCTCTTCATCGAGGTGAAGGTCGACCACTTCATCGACAACGGACGGCCCGAGGAGATCCGGGCGGCGATGGCCGACCCGGACCAGGTCAGGCGCGCACGCGCCTTCGAGGTGAACCCCTGATGTCCCTGAACCACAACGGACCCCGCCATGAGGTCGACGTGCTGATCCGCCGCGTCGATCCGGAGGTCCCCATTCCCGCGTACGGCCACCCCGGTGACGCCGGCTGCGACCTGGTGACGACCCAGGCCGCGGAGCTGGCTCCCGGCGAGCGGACCGTGCTGCCCACGGGAGTGTCCATCGCCCTGCCCGACGGGTACGCGGCGTTCGTGCACCCCAGGTCCGGCCTGGCCGCACGCTGCGGGCTCGCCCTCGTGAATGCCCCGGGGACGGTGGATGCCGGGTACCGTGGAGAGATCAAGGTGATCGTGGTCAATCTCGACCCTCGCGAGAGCGTCCGGTTCGAGCGTTTCGACCGCATTGCCCAGCTGGTTGTCCAGCGGGTCGAGAAGGTGCGCTTCCACGAGGTGGCGGAACTTCCCGGCTCGGCCCGGGCCGAGGGGGGTTTCGGCTCCACCGGCGGTCATGCGGCCGTGGCCGGATCCGGGGCTGGTCAGCAGGGTGGGAATGGCTACGCTTCGGTCGTAACCGACCGGGAAGGACAGTGACGTGTTCGGACGTCGCAAGAAGAACGACTCCGCCCAGGACGGCGGCGCGGCCGAGCAGGTCGTAGACGGCGTCGGCTCCGGTGAGCCGGACGACGCGGGCGAGCGGGACGGCGCTGCCGCGCCGCGCCGGGTGAACCTGCCCCCCGCCCCGCGGCCCGACGGCCCCTGGGACATCTCCGAGGTACTCGGGAACCCGGCCGACGGCCGGGTCGACCTGGGCGGCATCCTCGTACCCGGTGTCGAGGGCATGGAACTGCGCGTCGAGGTCGCGGGTGACGCGATCGTGGCCGCGACCGTGGTCCTGGGCGACAGCGCCGTGCAGCTGCAGGCCTTCGCCGCGCCCAAGAAGGAAGGCATCTGGGGAGAGGTCCGCGAGGAGATCGCCTCGGGCATCACCCAGCAGGGCGGCATCATCGACGAGGCCCAGGGTTCGCTGGGCTGGGAGCTGCGCGCACAGGTGCCCGTACCGCTCCCGGACGGGCAGACCGGCGCACAGCTGGTCCGCTTCGTCGGCGTCGACGGCCCGCGCTGGTTCCTGCGCGGCGTCATCTCCGGCCAGGGCGCGGTGCGCCCCGAGTCGGCGGGCGTGCTGGAGCAGATCTTCCGGGACACCGTCGTCGTCCGCGGCGACGGCCCGATGGCCCCCCGCGACCCGATCGTCCTGAAGCTGCCGAACGACGCCCAGATGGTGCCGGACGGCGTGCAGACGGAAGAGCAGGAAGGCTCCCGCTTCGGCGGCGGCATGGGCCAGCTCCAGCGCGGCCCGGAGATCACCGAGGTCCGCTGACCCCGGACGGCCCCGCGCGCACAGGGGGCCGTCGCATGTTTCCGGCCGGTGGGCCCCACTCCTTCGGGGTGGGGCCCACCGGCTTCCGCAGCCCCGGCTCCCACCCAAATTTCCTTTAAAA